>CAYZVE010000006.1:0-20065 GCA_964481805.1 uncultured archaeon
GTGGGTGTGTATGTATCTCTTTCTTCTAACTTCTGCATTTTTTCAATGCCTCCTAGTCAACCTGTTGCCCTTGCTCCTCACGGAGCAAGCCCCTTCCTTCAGGGAGGGGTGATTGACATATCAATTATCCTCAATTCCTTTTATTATAGCTATACTTGTAATTTCTGAAAGTAGAAATGTTTTAATCTTTCTACTAGAAAGATTTACATCAAATATTACCCAACCAACTTTGTTCCTATATCCGCCTACTTGAAATCCAGCTAACGGAATAGTTTGCCCTCCTTTTCCTAACGGTGTAAAGCTATATTTTTGGAACATATACTTTTGATAACCTTCTAAAACAAACAAAGGAAAACCATCAACTTTTCCTAAACCTATAAAATCTATCTCAATTTTAGTAATGACATCTTCCTTTGGTCTTAATGCTTCATAATTTTTTATTATCCTACCATCATTCGTATAATATTTCACACAATCCATAAAATCCTTCCTCCTTATTATTTATTAAGCTACGGTTTTAGACCAATATTCGGGAGCAAAAATTTCGCCCGTGTCAGGTTTAGTAACAGGATCTAAACTTGAAGTAGTTGTATCAAGACCTGTTCCATAAATAGTATTCGGTAAACTAGGTTCTGTTCCTACTCCTTTAGTTTGTAAATTAAGTTGCACCCAAGTTGGGGTTGATTCACTATTTGTCGAATTGTAATGGAAAGATAGAACAGGAGGTGAACCTGTATAAAAAGCTTTTATTCCAATTACTGGATCGTGCCCTGTAGTGCCTGCACCAAAATCATAAGTCAAGCCTATCGCTAACTGAAATCTCCTAACATCTGCTGCAATAGGAACCGCAGTACCTAATATAGTATAAGCAGTATTTCCTTTACACCTATTCGTATGAGCTGCGCCCGATGTCTGTGTTAAAGCAGTTGCCCATCCATCTACTGTAGCACCTGGCTCTGTATCTGCCACACATATAGAACTTACACTACCATTCCCTGTCGTCCCTGCTAATGATTCCTTTATAACTGTATTCATAAGATAGTCATCCCATGCTGTAACCTGTGGGATATCCGAACAATCATATGTTCCAAAAGTAATTCTAAAAACATTTTGCCCAGGAATATTTCCTGCCAACGGAATATTTTGATAAGTTGCCATTGTTTGTTGCCTCCTATATTTTAGTTAATACTATATCATTAACATCGATAATAAAATATCCACTTTTCCCAATTTTTAAATCATTTGCACCACTTCCTCCTTTTATACAAAGTTTTGTAACTAGAAAATTATCTATACCTGATATATTATTTCTTATAATGTCATCTATATCTGATATTTCTAATGATTCACCTAAAAGGTAACTATTTATTTCATTATATAAAAAAGTTTGCAGGGCATTCATTGTATCAGTTCCATAACCTTTATATAATTTCACATTAGCTTGTAATTCTACTGATTGACTAATTGCTTGCCTATATATAAATCTTACGTCAATCGGCACATTATAATCTTGTTTCTGCCATGTGTCTATCAAATTAGCTAGATCATTATAATAATAGCTTATAGTTACAATCGCACCTAATGAAGGTTTAAGCCCACCTTCCATCCACACAATTTTATCAAAGGCTTTATTTGTCCCAGCATTCATAGATACGGCATCGAGAACTAGAATATAATCTATTTCTGGTGTAAATACTGTTGCACCAGAGCTTACTTCCTGTACTATTATTACAGGAGTACTTTGTAAAAGAATATTTGCCCCATACCAATATGTGCTATCCTGAGCTGATAAAATATTAGTCCCAATATAAAATACATCTATAGTGCCTGAAATTATAGGATTGTCTTTTTCTATAGCTATATCACGAATATTGGGAAAATTATTTATAAAATATAAACACATATTATTCACTGTAGCAGGATTATATCCGCCTTGTATTAAAGTTTTAATTCTATTAACTAGTTCTTCATTTGATTCTTCATCATAGCCGCCTTGTGTTGCGATTTTATTTACGACCCCATTTATACTACCACTATAACTAGACATAGATATTATTGAGCCTGCTGGGACATCACCACTTGAACCAGCAGTGACTGCCTGAATCGGCACATTAAATTCATATCTTCCAGTTGTTGTATTCTTGTAGCTATCTATATTGTCGTGTAAAACTGTTAATGAATCAGTAGTTAAAAACTTTATGTTAGTTACTGTCATAATAGTAACATCTTTAGATATATTCACATCACCAGAAGGACGTGATGTTGCAAAAAACGTAATAACACCAGTTGCTTTTGTACCAACTCTTCTTGTGAGCCCATAATTTGCAGCAATAGATTCTAAATCTTCATCTGTCCATTCTGACCATTTATTTATGTCTACAATAGATTTTATATAATCAAGACGGCTATCTATTCTTTCTAAAACAGTAGCCATTGGTGCTATTATCGTATCATAAACTGGACCAAATTCTACATCTATAGCAGGATTATTTTTTGTTATTTCTTGTTGTATTAATGCTATCCAAGCATCTTTATCTAACATTGTTTCTCCTTATTACTGATGACTTGTTTTCCCAGTAATAATAAACTCAACACCGATAGTATTATATAAATATAATGAAAAATAAATATCTGTGCCTTTTTGTGTTATATTAAATGTGCCTAAACTGGCATATATTTCCTCTTTTGTTCGTACAAAAATAGATTTATCTTGCAAAGTTTTATATCTACTCAAAGCAGAAGTTATTAAAGCCTTAGTATCAACATCCAAATTGCATAGACCAGATCCTAATCCATTAGGTTGAATTTGGATTAATAATATTTCATAGATTAGTTGACCTAACTTTTCAATATATGAAACAGTATCAGGCCTGAATAAACCATCTAAAACTATATCACCGTGAGATATTTTTAATGTTTTCAATTATGGCCTCTAAAAAGAATTAAAAGGATTAGATAAATATCCACCAATATATCCAGATATATGACCAATTAGAAAATTCTGTTCGTCTATCCATTCTTGCAATGTTATTGTAGTTCCAACAAGATTATAAAAATCTTTTAAAACATTCATTCTCAAAACAGGAAATGATACTGTAAAAGTTTCTAAATCTGTAAAAGAAGCTTCTGTAACACCATTATTGTTTTTTAACAAAAGATAGCTTTCTAAATCCTGAGCTAAAAACATTTTTGGATATTGTCCTAGGGATGCTTGAATATTACTTTTTACTATACAATCAGATGATAATTTCAATAGATAAATAATATTATTTAATGAGTAAAGAATAAACCAATTAGATTCAGGGCTACCAAATGCGAATATTCCACCATATCGTCCTGTACCAACATTTACTATTTCTGTTTCAACTTCGGTATTCATATTCTTTGTATATAAAGACCATGTTGTGTCTACATTGTATTTTAACCAAAAAAGATGATTAAATATCGAACTAGCATCACAAATATCTTTTACTTTTTGTGAAATACTAATTTGTTTTTCAATATTTGGGACATTACCAGGCAACCAACGTCTGTACTTTGGTTCATTATTACTATCTGTATAATATATAGATAATTGCAAACCGTCAAAAAATATTTTGGGATAATAACCAGCAAAAGTATAATTTGCCGGGACAACAATGTTTTCTTGTATATTGTAGAATGTAATAATTCCATTTAATTCAGAAGCTGTGTAAAAATTATTAAATGATACTTTTGCAAGATATAATCTTTCGTCATATAATAAAACAGTTGGTCTACTATATACAAGATCTATTATTGGACCGCTAGCATTATTATTTACACTATTTGACATTAATTTAACCCCGCCACCTGTAAGTTCAACAGAACAATCTTTCATTAGTAATGCAATTTGTGATATAGCTCCTAATATTTGTAAGGCTTTTTGCAATTCTTGATGCGTCTGATTACTATAACCTATAATAACATCTGCTCTATTTTTAAACCATTGTGAAACTGATAAACTTTTAGCGATATCTAAATTTCCTATCATATTAAAAATTGCTGTATTAAGAATAGGGCAAACATCAATTTTTGATATTGCTCCGTATAATGCAGCTTCGGCCCATCTCATTCCAAATAAATCGTCTACAATGCTTTCTATTCTATTAACCATTCCTAGTAATTGTGAAACAAAATTAGATGCATTACTAGTTAAACTTAAAAGGCTTTGTATCTTTTGTAGAACATCTATAGAACCTGTAACACCAAACTTTCTAACTAATGTGCATGCACACTGTATAAGTTCATCAGCAGAATAAAATCCTACAAATTGTTTCAATACAGTATCTAATTGTAAAGAATTACTCATCCTGCTGCCGTTCCTTTAGTTATACATTCTGGTAATACTGTTAAATCTTCGGATGGCAATGTCATTGGATTAACAGGCTGACCTGTTAATCCACCTGCGACTGGATGCACATGCGGATATATATGTTTATGTGCCATAAGTGGGGTAATAGCATCAGCATTAACTAGTAATTTTGGATCCATTAATGTAGCTAAAACAGTTGACCCAGTTACATTAAACATGCCATCAATTACAGCAGCTCCTTTTATATTTAAAGCATCTGCTGTAATTTGAATTATTTGAGTTATTATTTCCCAAAATTGTGCTCGTGTTATAATTAAGTTAGATGTTAAAGAATTATGAATCATATCGTTTAATGAAACAAAATGATTTTCTATAGAGTCTCCTTCTAACATTCCTGTTGCATTTAAAGATATACTCTTCATATTCACATCTAAAGGTCCCAACCCACTAATAGCAACACTTCCGTCTAAGCCAATTAATACTTCTGCCAATTTTGTTTTTATTCTAAATCTTACAGGTGATCCTGTACTAGTAGTAAGTACAGGAGTAACGCCGTTATTCACATAACCTAATTCTATTGATTCATTGAACAAACCTTGACTATATACTTTCCACAAAAAACCTGTTGATATTAATTGAGTAGATCCATCAGGACCTGTAAGCATTTGTGGTGTTCCAAATTCCATACCACCGCCGTCATTAGCCATAAATGTTTTCTTATAATTAAGCATTTCAGTCATGGAAACATCTGTATCATTTAAAACTAGAGTGGCCATGCCTGTACTCATTATCATAAGACCATTTTTAAGCATGCAAAAATCTACAGCTTTCTTCTGTTCGTGAAGAAAAATTGCAACATCACCTTCTGATAGTTGTGGTGGTGGTGCTCCTATTCCTAACTTGCCATCATCTTTTATTTTTTGCATCAAGTTCCAAGTAGTTGTATTCCCTTGCATTACATCACTATTTGTATTTGAATCTTTATTTGCTTGTGCATAAGAAATCATAGTATATCCTACACATTCCCAAATTTCTTGTCTCTTCGCCATTAAAACAAAATCACCTACTCTTGGAACAACCACTACACCAGAATTACATACTTGGGAAATATATGCACATGGAATATTAACTTGCTTTACATAAGTAATAGATTCAACTATTTCAACTTCCATCTGCATAAAAATAGTATCTATAGCTATAACTTTTGCAAGAAAAAGTCTTGAAAAATCTAATTGCTTAGAAACATCTGCTGCTATAGCTTCTTTCATTTCGTTGTATAATCTTCAAAAGATAAAGTTGTATCTATACCAAAACCTATCCTATTAGAAGTGATTTGCACCGGCGATACATTCAATCCCGAATCAGATATACCAGGGGTTGTTATTTCTAAGACAGGTCCAGACACCTCGAACTGATTAGTATTCTTATTAAATGAAACCGTTTGAGTTCCTTGTACTGTCCAAAATATCGTAGCAAAATTGAATAAGAAGTCTAATATACTATATGATTTACCGTTTACTGTATATCCAGAATCAAGAGATCCATTACTAGATGTTAATTTTCCATAACCACCGTTATAAGTTACGCTTAGATATTTATTCTCCATATGCATCTGCATACTTTGGATTAAATATAAAGCACCTCTCTTTAATGAATATATACCACGATTAATGTGTTTAGAATCATAATCATAATTAGCTGACAATTTTGCCGTATGAACAGAACTCCAAGCTAATGTTAAAATTAATTGATTCATATTCTCAGCCATGTCCCTACTTATTTTTCCAGGAAACATATCACGTTTAACTGTTCTAAGACCATAATTCCTTATCTCATTATAAGGCAATAATGTTGCTACTGTTGTCATTAATTTACTTGTATCAAATAGAGACACACCAGGCGCAGCATTTATTGTACTAACTACATCAGGCAATGTCAGAGCAACTGTTTTTATATATTTACCATCCATACTATAAGAATAACCAGTATCATCTTCTTCAGTAATAATTGACAATGAGGCTAAACTTCCAGCCATGTTAGGTTCTATAACTACATCGCCACTGGGTAAAGTATACGCTACATAATACCATGGCTTAATACAATCTAGTAATAAATCAGCTTTAGATTTGCCTTCAGCTTGTGATACTTGAATAGCTGAAAATGCTATATTTCTAATTATGTTTTCAAAATCTGCATTTGCTATTTTTACTATATATACATTACGCCTAGGGTATCTAAAATCTAACTCAGGGTTATCATTAGACACATACCCCCAACCTTCATTTTGCATTCTAGTAATTATGCTATTAAGATTTTGTAAACTTCCAATTTGGTAAGAAGCATTAAGAGTTTTATCTATATCAGTTGATACAGATGAAGGGCTTGATAAAGTCAAATATCCAAGTACAAAATTCCCTTCACCAGTTTGTATATCTGATCCGCCTTCAATTGTTATACCATCTTCTTTTCCAGTAAATATTTTATGTATCTGTTGCCAAATAGTTAACCCTTGCATACCTATGCCAGCAAAAGCCATTTTTTCCTCTTGGAAATATTGTTGCATCTGCTGTTCTCTGAACGCAGCAGGAACAAATAAAGAGTTATATGAATAATAACTATACCTTAATGGCTTTAAAGAACTTTCAACAATGAGGCTAATACTTTCAATAACATCTCGTTGACTAACTGAACTGTTATATTGACATGTCGTAATATAACCAAAAAAACCCCATTGCCATAGACTATCTACTTTTATAAATAAAACTACTAAATCATTATCTTGAAAAATAGGATGGTCTTTGTGTAAAATATGACCTTTTTTGTTTGCTCTCTTAATTAAATCACAATTTATTTTGTTCCCACTTGTTGTATCTTTATAGATGAATGTATTATCTTCATTTACTAGAGAAATGTTACAAGTAGACAAGTTTGGAACTAACTGTTCGTTTATATCAAAAGATTTTACATACCTTTGAGGTATCATAACAGAATTTACAAACAATTTAAAGTCATACACTCTAATATTATTCACGACTTAAAAATCCCTTCAACCTTTGCACAATCTATTAATACTTTTTGAAATCTATCTCTAACAAACAACCAATTTTCAATTCTAGAAGAACGTCTGTTGGCTTTAGGCTGTAATTCAAGAAAAGATAATTCTCGATCTATTATTTCATATACTCTTTCTATATCTTTTATAGGAATCATTTCCACATTCCTGCTACAAAAGTTGCAACTTTTTCCATAAATCTACTAACCTCACCGTCAAAAATACTAAATGTTAAACTCCAACTTGGTTGAAAGGGATTATCAGCATTCTCTTCTATTATCATAGGCGCAGTTATATACCCTTGTAAATATATAGGTGATGTATCTTCTAAAGTACCACTGAAGACCGGTGTCCTCCATTCTAATCCCCAGACAACCTTTTGTATCTCACCATCAACCGATTCTTCTACATAACTACGATTTACAGCAGAAAATAATAGCAACAACCCTCTCTTGCGAGTATAAACATTACTTTTTCTACTATTTTCTGCTTCTAATAAAGCTATATTAATTTTATCACGATCTTTTTGTAATCTCTCAAATGCAGTTTTATCACCAAAAATTGGGACAGTGCCTGCATTAACTATATCAACAATTTTATCTATTATCGTTTGATTCTCAGTATAAAGCATTCCTTCATTTGTTCTATTTACAAAAACATTTCCTACACCAGATAACTGTAAATTAATTCTACTATATCCACTATATAATTCTTTACTATGCCACGGTATAATAGTCGTCCCTCCTTGAGTTGGTTGAAAACTAACTCTTAATTCAGGAATTACTTTTACAGATGTAGGATTTATTGTAAACATTACAGCCTTACCTGGATCTTCATTAGGAATGTCTAATGAACTCACTAGTAATTGTCGTAATAACCACAACCCTACAACTCTCGGTTGACCTAAGTTATATGTATTCATCTATGTCTTCTCTCTAAATAATCTATATCTGCTTTTGTCAATTTTATTGTTACTGTCCTTCCACTTAATGCATATACTTTCCATCTACGTCTTATACTTGCTATATAATATTTTGGATCTTTAATTTTAAATCCACCATATGCACGAAGAACTTTATAAACATTATTTTTATTTCTTTTTATTAAATCTTGTAAATATAAAAGTCCTGCTCTTATATTTAACTTGTAATTATATACATTTTTTATTCCATATAATGCGGCAGTACTTTCTAGAACTTGAGCCACTCCATATGCATGAATACTGTTGCCATACTTATCAAGAATTAATCTGCCTTTGCTATCTCTAAGGGCTGGCCCTTTAAGAGTTCCACCTTTTTTATTTTGTTGCCTTAATGCGCTTTCATGTTCAAAGACTGCAAGAGCAAAATCTGGATTAATTCCTAATATTTTTGATTGACGTATAGTTTCATCTATTATTGTTTGACGGTCAATGATGGGCATTTTTCATGTCCATAAGATTAGGCCATGTAAGTTTCCAAATAATTTCGTCATATCCTCTGGTTGTAGATACAAAAGGTGTAAGCGAAATATCTTCATCCATATTTGATACATTTGATAGATCTGTTCCTGCCCCACCCCATGGAACAGATCTTGATGTAGGGCCTAAAGTCATATCTCTGGCTTCATATCTTTGAACACTGTCTTTAAGACCACTCTCAAAATTATTTATTGGTACATTAGGATTTTTACTTGGTAAACCTAATATAATACGCCACCCCTCTAAAATATCTGTATCGGTGCCTATACCAAATCGATCTAAAAAACCACCACTTTTCATAATTGTACTTTTATTCTTAACTTCATTTAGGGTAGGGAAAATGTTTTTTCCTAGCTTATCTAATGTTTCTCCGATGCCCAGATATGCACCCACTTCTTCTGCAATTTCACTATCAGTTATTCTTTTAAATATTGTTTTAAAATTCTTAACTGTGTTTTCTATATTTTGAAAGCCTTTACTGGTTACAATAGAAATATATGCTAATGCTTCCTTGGGGTCCTGAAAAGGTCTTCCCATACCAGGAGCTGCCAAATGTGTTATCATAGATGTCCCAAGAAGACTGTCTATCATAGCTACTATAGCTATAGGAATACTAAATATTCCCATCACAATAGAACCTAATAAGCTTATAATATCTACTAATAATTTTTGAAAATCTTGAGCTAATAAATTAAATAACTTTTCAGAATATTCTTTTAATTTTGCTAATGGATCTTGCATATAATCAGCGAGTTTTTTCTGACTTTCAGCCATATTATGGAAAGATATCATAGCATCCTTAACTTCGTTCTCTGACCACCCTCGGGCTTCTAACATTTTCTTGAATCCAGCTTCGCCTTTTTCACCTTGATTGATAAACGGTATTATTGTTTGTAAAGACATACCGGGAATAATATTCTGAATTTTGTCCCAATTTTTTATTAGTGCGTCTATAAGAGGAGCATTTTGCCATTGATTGCCTGTTCTTTGAGAAATGTACCAAGCTGCCCCTTCTCTTCCGCCTTCTATGTTGCCCCCTTGTGCTGATGTTAACCAGTCAACAGTTCGCAACATCAAAGGTCCTATCCCTTCTTCTCCATGTTGTTTTGCTGACCGTACATACGTTTCCCACATCTGTCGTGTATCACCAAAAACATTTCTGCCACCTGACATAATAGTCATTAACATACCAGGCTCATTCGCAATACCTTGTTCAAATCCTGCTATCATTTTCCAAGTTTCACCTATACCTGCGGCACCACCAGGGACTTGATCCTTCAAAGATTTCATCAAAGAATTTAATCTAATAGAACTTTGTGCTACACTTTCTTGTCTTAAACCATATAATTGCAAATGTTCTTGGCCAGCCATTAAATAATTATTAAATTCTTTTATACCAGCTGCACTAGTTTGTCCCATTATATAAACTAATTTCATTGAATTCTGAACATTATCTATAGATTTTCTAGTCATATCAGAATGTAAAAACATCTGGTCAAAGAACTTGAATACATCCCCTTCTGATTGTCCAGTCGCACGAGCCATACTTAATATTGAATCACCAAATTTTAATATATCGTCTTTCGTAGCTGGTAAAACACTTCTAGTTGTTTGACCTATTTGGTTTATAAATTGAACAACTTGCCCCGCAGTTATATGCCAATTATAACGAAATTGTTCTAATGCTGTTTCATTTATTCCACCTTCTGTTAATGCTCTTGTAATTGCTGCTGTTCTAGGAGTAACCCCTCTAAAACCTTGCTCAGCTTGATAAGCGTATGCACTTAATTCCTGTACACGAAAATATACAGCTGCATGAGTTGCAGCAGTTGCAATTGCCAATGTGCCTATTCCAAATGGAATTTTTCTTACTAGACCTTCTAATTCTCCTATCGCTGTTCCTACTACGCCTGCATCTCTTTTAATTTGTTCAAAAGCACCACTAAAATTATTAGCAATGCCTTTAGCGGCTGTTTTAAACTGTTTTGAAATTTTATTTGCTGCTTCTTCCATATGACTTTTAGTTTTTGTAATAACATCTTCTACATCTTTACCAAGGTCCATCATATGTTCTGAACCAGATTGAATATTCTTGCCTATATCTCTTAGCTGTTCATTTAATCCAGTAAATTCTCCACTTATTCTAGATAATTCTGTTATCATTTGCAGCATAATACGAGCAGGGTCATCATTTTTACCTGCTATAGGATTTATAGTTGGGCCTTGCTCAGGCTGGTCGGTAGGATTTACTTCTTTAGGATCTGCCAATTTATACTCCAGGAGTAGAATTTAACATTTCATCTACTTCATCTAACTTTTCTAATGATTCTTCTTCTGTGATATCTTCTTCACCTTCACCAAATGATTCTGTTTCTCCTGATTCCATTTTTTTAGAAAATTCCATAAATTCAGGACTCAATATCCAAGATAATGGAACAATTTTATCATTTAGTTGAGTACCTAATATAGTCTTAAGCACCTCTGTATATAATCTTGCCCTATCAACTTCTCTATGGATTATCTCGTCATAAAATAATGTCCAATGAGCATCTGTGAAATTTTCTATTTGCTTATCGAAGGGTGTAAGACCAAGTTCTAGAAGAACTCTTATTTTAACTCTATTGAGCCCTCTAATTTTTTTTTAGATTCTTCTTCACTTTCTGAAAGCATTTTGCGAAGTAAATCATCTCTATTAGTTTGCAATTGCAAATATTCATTATATAGGCTATCCACAAATATGGAAGGCATAGTTGATAACCATTCATATAACCTCTGAGCAGTTTTAAATCTTATATCATCTGGTATATAACCAAATGAATTTAATACTTCTTTTAATACTTCATTTTTCTCTTCTTTTTTCTCTTCTTTTTGCTTTCCACTAAAAAGCTCTTGTACCATTATGCCATCTATCGCTACAAGAGCGACAGCAAGTGTTGGAGCTTTCTTTGAAGTAAGAAAGTTTATAGAGGATGAAACAGAAAAATATTTGTCCTTCCATACTTCTTCAGCGTGATTCAACGTTTTTATTATATAAGAATGTTTTCCTACATGTGCCTCTTTCTGATTTTCTCCCGACCAAAACTCCTTCTCAATACTTTTTAATAGATCTGCGTTTGCCATTTAATCTCTCCTCCTATCCCTAATTAACTATTTTCAATAATTTTTAACTTCTCTGGGGATATATTCCTTATCTTCATACCATTTTTTAAAATAATATCAACAGTTGCTATTGGAAATTTACTCGCCATTTTCACATTTATATCTATAACCTTTGCTACATTGTTTCTTAAAATAATTGCATCACCAATATCCAAAATAGTACCATTCCTATCAGCAAAAAGATTTGGATAGTTTTCAAACAATATATCTATTCCATCCTTGCTACCTTTGTGTTTGAAATATTCAATTTGATGGAGTCTCTTTTTCGCACGTTCTTCTGATGGGTATGGTCCACCTATATGCTTACCTTTTTCTGAATATACATGCCATCCGTCATCTTCTTTTCGTATAGTAGATCCTTTATATAAAGAACCTGCACGCATAACATCTGTAAATGTTTTTTCAAGTTGTGCAGGCATGTGCTCTGTTACAATATCTTTAGGTTTCTCTTCTATTTCTGGCCTTTCATATACGGTTTCTGATCCAGGCTCTTTTACTTGGGTTGGTTCAACAGTAGGCTGTACTTTGTTTTGGTCATCCATAACTGGCTCTACCTTTTTCTGTTGAATAGTCTCTTCCGGCTCTTTTTGCTTATGCTCCAGCTGTTCTAATATTTTGTCTCTTTCAGTATCAAAAATTATACCTAACAAAACTAAACTATCAATATCTGTTTTTGCTTCACTGAAACTTGTATTAGAATACTGCTCAGTAAGACGATTAATTAGTACATCTGAATCTTCTGCTGTTTTCTTTTTATACATAATCATTTCCTTATACTATTCTACGTCTCCTAATATAAACAAGTTCTCCTGTTGCCTTTATTATTCTATCACTCATAACTTCTATTACTCTTTCAATTCTACTAAACCAACAACCTTCATACATCCACATTTCAGTAGAACCATCCGGGTTTTTCCATGTCTCAACAATCTCAAATGGATTTCTCTGGTCACTAAGCATATTTATATCTGTGTTTCCAAATGCTTGTTCCATCTTCTTCGTATATAAATCAACTCTGTTTACGGTAACTCGCAAATTGATAATATTACCTGGAAC
Source organism: uncultured archaeon (assembly GCA_964481805.1). Taxonomy (GTDB): domain Archaea; phylum Aenigmatarchaeota; class Aenigmatarchaeia; order CG10238-14; family CG10238-14; genus CG10238-14. Next base: position 13,060 of record CAYZVE010000006.1, read on the forward strand.
ATTATCTACCGGTTCACCTGTAGTATCTGGATTTAATTCATATACAGGCGTAATTGTTCTTTCAAGCCTAACTGACCATGTTTGAATCATTCCTACTGTAACACCACCCACACGTATAGCTAACGCATGTGAAGTTCTAGTCTTTGTGTTCGGTATGACACTCATAATAATGCCTCCTTATTATTTACTGCTTCGTAACCTTTCCCGTCTTTCTTTTGTTCATAATTTGTTTTTAATCTTTTTTTGTTTTACCCTTGCCTATATACTTTTTGTCATTCTTCTTGTTCCAGATACAATAAATACCAGGACATGTGAATTAATCATAAAAGGCATCCCTAAAGAATTATTCCTAATCTAAAAATTGAGAGCAACCATACTAGGGAATATGGCTGTCCAAGAGTTAATTAGGCTCTTGTTAGCTCTCGGGAGCTAACTTAAATTACTAAGTAATTGACCTGTCAATAATATATTGTCCATAAAGTCTTTTACTAACATACCTAGCCATAAATGAATATACAAATCTATAAGTCGTCTTAGATGTTGTATCTCTATAAGCTTTTACATCGTTCATAAGATCTATTGCTCTTGTTAGACCGATAGTATCTATATAAGGAGCAATTATCTTATTTGATATACAATTTTCAATTACTATGCCTATATGATACTTAATCTCGTGTACAAAATCATTAAGATCATCAGGCATAACACCTATGACATAATTATCTAATCTCGTTCTTATAAGATTAGCCAAGTAATCTTTTTGTATCCTTACATTAGGTTCTGAAAATATTTCTTCTCCACCACTATCGGCTGTAACAGGATCGAAACATACAATTCTACCTCCTCTGTTAATTAATACCCATACACCATTACTTGCTAAATATGAAGCACTTGCTTCATTATCAGAAATAGAAGTACTTTCGAATCCTACTATTTGTTGTCTCAACATAGAATTACTAATAGGTGAAATTGTACTTAATGCCCCAACGACTGCAGCAGCTAAGAACGGAGTATCTAAAATTAATGTTATAAATGTCCGAGTATCCGAATCAGTTATTGTTCTCTGCGGCGCAGGTGAATCAGGCGTAGAAATTAACACATATCTACCTCTACCCTGACTTTGCCCTGAAACTTGTAATGTATTCGCTGCTATATATATTATTGTACCACTTGTATCAATATCACCAATCGTAGCATCTTGAGCAACTCCGAAATATGCTCCCATAAAGTGATTTTTCAGCAAGCTTGCTTCATCTTCTATTACTCGAACTAAATAAGCCATAATCCCAACATCTGTATTTAATAGAACAACTTCAGTAATCTGTGTACTTTGTCTTATTGCTTCAATAGCAGCATACCAATCTGTTTCTATATACAACCCATCACTATCTGCGTCTTCAACTTGAATAACGCCTATTACAGTACCGCCGTTCATAAATGCAAGTTCAACTGCTATTAATAAATCATTATCAGCATTCATGGGTCCAATTGCATACATTGCTTCTGCAAGTCCAAAAAATAATCTGACTTTATTATATTCGTCAGATGGACGTGTCGTATTATAACGAACATAATAAGTATCTCCAATAGCAGGTTTTGAACCTGTACCGAGAATATAATGAGGAGCTGTAAAATTAAACAGTATATTAGTAGCATCAAGTGAAGTAGGCACATAAAAATTAATTCTGGAACTTTCACCTAGCAACACAGATGTGAGTTTAACTCCTGCACCACTTACAACTGCAACTGCATTATAAGCTGCGCCATACGCTGGATCAGCTCCAAGAGCACTATTAATATCAGCTGCAACCTCATCAGCTGTAACTGCTCCTTGAGTTGTTCCTGTAATAGTAACCGCTACTGGCGCCTTGCCATCCATTGCAATTGATATTTTATTGTCTGGATCTAAATCGAAAGGTCCATCTTTACTTGTTATATTTGCCGCAACAACAGTGCTCCAATCAATCTTATTATCACTAACAATAAAATCAATGCCTTGTTTAAATTGACGGCTACCATCAGGTGTGCCTGCTACATATATTAATAAATTCAAATTATTCTGGACAGTATCGGTTTTAATAGCAGGCGCAAGATAAGAAAATGTATAAGTAGATGTAGGAATATAATAATCAGATTTTATCTCCACAGTAACATTATCAATATAAGTAAAACTCGCATTACCCATATCATTACCATCTCTATACAATCTTGATGTCTGATATTTCTGGTCACTAGATTCTGATAGTGTAGCTCTCCTTGTAATAGCATCTACAGTTAAATTATCTGTTATCTGTCCACGAACCATCAATTCGCTCCAAATCCTTTTTGTACTCAATCCCTTTCCTATAATAACTGGAATTATAAATCCAGCATTAGCAACTCCTGAAGCCAAATACTGTTGACTTACGTATACACCAGGTTTTACATAAGTTCCCATTATTACTCCTCCTTATTTGAAATTATAATATTAACTAAAATTTTCTTCATGTTCTTCATGCATTTCACGGAATGCTTCTAGTTCTGTAAGTAAAGCAGAATCATCATCTACCATTGCCATTGCCCACAATACATTTTCTATTTGTTCTTTGGTAGCAACTGAACGTATCCAATATAACAGTCTATTTACATATTCATCCGAAAAAGATCTTTTAGTAATCTGCTCTTCGATACTCTCAATCAAATCCTTTGCTACTATTAGGGCTTCATTTATTTCTTTCATTTTATTACTCCTCCTGTATTATCATTTAAAGTATCTACTGCAGTTACTGCTTCCATTATTCTACCTTCAATATCTACTATATCTAAATATACACCTCCCATTACTGATGTTACATACAACTGATTTAAAGTATCATTCATACTGATAGGAGCTTGTATTTCATTGCCTTGTTTAAAAGGTGAATTTATAACTATAGTAATATAATCATTGCCTACTATACCTTGATTCTCTCTTAACTTTTCTATGTATGTAAAAATTAATGACAATAAATCTTTTCTTGTCTTTTCACTTTGTGTCCCTATATCAAAACCTAGAGTAGCATTTAATCCTATATGTTTATGCTGTATAACATCTGCTTCATAATCACCTGCGGATAATCCAAAAGCGCCTTGAATAACTGTTACATTAGAATTTCTAATATTTATATATACATTATCATCATCTGTTTCTATATACCAACTACTAGGCATTTGACTCTGTATTACTTGAACTAAATCAGATATACTTACATTGACCGCATCAGTAAATAAAACACTAGGGAAATCTATACTAATAATTTTACTATTAGATAACTGTTTTATAATTATTTCTTTATCAGTAACATTAAATATTGGACCTGTCAAGGTTAATTTCAATAAACTTGCTGGGTCTAATGAATTCCAACCAAAACCTAATGTTGTTTCAGCAAAACCTGCAATATCAACTATTACATATGGCAATTTTGACAGGTTCATTGGAAACAAATGAGTAATTGCCATTTCCCCAGTATCTAGTAAATTGGTATAACGAGAAGCATATACATCAGCATCCTGCTGATTCGTACGGAACCAAAGCAATAGATTTTCTTTCATAATATCTTCCGCTTGATGAACTAATTCATTAAAAGGAAACATATGTTTACCTAGGAATTAATGTTACCATTACTTGCAATGCCCCGTCACCACCTGTATCCATTCTTAAAGCTTCATTTATTTCTTTCATACTGCCTCCTCACCATAATTTAGCTAGTTGCTCACCCAACTTAACACGCCTCATTCCTACAAATTGCGAAAGCATATCAGATGTTGATTCGCTATTGGGCAACTGTGATACTCTCATAGGAACTAGAGTATAAAGTTGTCCATTAAATCTTCCTTCTGTCCATTTTATAACATCACCTGTTCTTAAAATTTTATCAAGTACTGTCCAACATCTAATCTCAAATGAAGATGAATCCATGCCATGACGGAGCAATTCTTCCATACGTTCCGGTGGAGATTCCGATAAATAAATATAATTCTCATCTGATATTTTTATAGCAATTCTTAGAGATTCAAACAATGAATCTATATTAGAAATTTCTATTTTAAACTTTGGTGGCAAAATAACTAAATTATCAACCCAATTATTACCATCTATACTATACTTTACAACTGATGCTGTATGACCATACATATATACTTCTATTAAAGCATCAGAAGTTGCGTTATCTGCTACTATTAACCAATCACTTATTATTGTATTCCCTGTTATAGGGAAAGTTGTACCAGTAGAATAATCATATACTATTAAATGAGTACTATCTGTTCTATAAATAATCCATTCTTGATAACCCCAACGCCTATATCCACCTACAATACCAGTTGCATAACAAATAGAATGTGGACTCTGCGGCAAGCCTTCACTATTAGTACAAGGACAAACTTGAATATTATCAGCATCATAATATCTTGTCCATAACAAAGCGCGTTTTGCTCCTGTCTTGAGCAACGCCGTTTGCATGTCTTTTATTTTATCATATCCATTATAGCTTAAGATACGTTCTTTCGGTGTTGCTGAATCACGTCCACCCCAATACATTTACATTATCCTACTGATAAAACATTACTGATGCCAGATGGAAACGCAAAATATGGGAACCCAACTGCTAATACCTGTGACGGGAACATATAAGCTCTGGCGCGTTCTGGCGAGAATGCCATGACAATCGATGGTTGTGGACCCATTGTCCATTTTAACCTCTTAATTATTTCAGTCATTTCAGTAATTTTAGATGTATAAACAGAATTCAATCTCGTAAAATGATCTATGGAAAGGGTTAACCCTTGGTCATTATAAGTTACATCTGTATCTATTGCAAACATCATCTGAGCTTGGACTGCATATAAAGAAGATAATTCCATAATAGATGATTCCAAATATGCCGGGATTGAACCGAGTGTAAAATATGTAACAGGTGAAATTGTATTAAAATAATTTAGTCCTGCAACAAGATATATAAATAAATCTACATCAGTATATCCATAGGTTTTTGTACTGTCTTTTACTGATTTATCTACCAATGATTTTAAAAGGAACATTAAATACTGTAGACGTGCGTCTATTACTGCACACATCTGAATACCAACATCATTGTCTGAACTTTTCCACCTCAGTATAATAGAACCTATTGTATTAAATGATAAATGTGTTTCCCATTCTTCATTTTCATCACTATATACTGGTTGTTGGTTATCATCTAAAGCTATTTCATTACTAAATGAATCATATAAAACTAGATTCATACTAGTAGGTTTATATGATTCATTGTATTCATCTAATGTATTTACTGAGAATAAAGATGAATCGCCTTTAAACACAAGCTGCATTCCTGCAACATTTGTACTTGTCAACTGATATTTGCGCTGGCCGACATCAATCATTTAAATTTGTATCCAGCTCTTTAATTCTTTTATTAACCAATCGTGAATTTCTTTCATATAGAACCCTCTTTATGATGTGCCAGCAACAAACTGGCTCATAAAGTGTACTCTAAACATAACGTCCGTTACATCTGTATTAGTAATTTCAACTGTCATAAGTAAATCATCACCAGAAGGACTACACTCATCTTCTAGTGCACTATTAGTTGTTGGAGGCAATGCATAATAATCTACATCTTTCTGAGAAACAAGACTCGCTATTTGTCTTTCGTTAGCAAAGTTAACCGTTTTTACAGTTATTCCACCTATTTTAAAAACTACACTACCTGTAAAATTATTTGCCGGTGTTGCAAGTGTTTGAAAATCATAGAACGATTCTAAGTGCAACCCATCTTTAACAATAACCGTCTGTTGTCCAGCTACTAAGACATCTGATGAAGATCTTATAAACATTTATATTTTCTTACCTCCTTTAAAATCTGTGCAGGATGTGCCTCACTCGTGACCCACGCATCCTGCCTTTGCTCTCCCTTTCGGTATGGCACATCGCCCCACCGCTATTAATTATTTCTTTTTGCTTTTCTTTTTCTTTTTATTTGATAATACTTGTTCTATATTTTTATCACCAGGCTGTTCTCTGTTTGAGCTAATCATTGCTTGAGCGAATGCCTTTACCCGACCCCTTGAGTGGGTCAAGATATAAGCAATGTCTTCTTCTGATAGATCCATTGTCTCAAGTTCATCTATCACATTTTCATCTGTAGGTTTAACGCCTGCCACATCACTTGTATCTTCTATATTATGTACGTGCATCATCTGTAATACACGAGAATTTATATTCACATCTTCTGTGAGCTCTGTAATTACAGGTAGAGTAGCCTCTACTGTCGGTTCAACACGGTCAGTCTTAGATATAAGTTTTGAAGCTTCTTCATCAATTCTACCTCGGGACTTTCTAGAATACATCTCGTATTCTTCTTGAGACAATAATTCTATTATGCCTTTTTGAACCATTTCTCTAAAACCTGTAGATTCTTCTACATCTTTTTTAGGAAAATAGTTCGTCAAAACAATTGGATCTGTCTTTTTTGGTAGTGGAAAACTTTTATTGTTATCTCTCCCCAATGCTAATGATACTATGCCTAGTGGATGTGTTCTATTTCTAATGTAAATATCATTGTTTTCTCTAAAATATTCGTTTATATTAACTATTTGCATAAACCCTCCTTTTCCTTTTCCAAATTAATTTTTATTTGCCTTTAACTTTCTTAACTTCAGCTTCGACTACATTCTTTGCAGCTGTAGCTACAGCTGCTAATTTTGCTGCCTTACTAGGATTAGATCTCCCAATCAATACACCAGCTATAAAAGCTACTACTAACAAAATAATCTCTATAAATATTCTATATCGCCTCCTTCAATCTTGATAGAACATCAAATGCTTGTCCAATATATTTCTTTCCATTCTTCGTATTTAAAATACAATAAATGCCTGGAACAGTGAATTACCCTTCCCTGAAGGAAGGGGGACTTCTTGCCAGACCTGGAACATTAAAATTAGTCATAGATCTACCTCTTGTAGTAAATTTCTTGAAAAAGAAAGAGA
>CAYZVE010000007.1:0-11631 GCA_964481805.1 uncultured archaeon
TGAAATTTAAAGGAAAAAATATCGAAAGGCTTTTGGATGCTGGAACTGCTGATGGGATGATGCTTGATGAAATTAATTCAAAACTAAAAATATCTCATTCTGTTGGTTTTGATATTTCCAAAGAATTATTGGAAGTAAACAAAAAAAACCAACCAATATTATATGCGGATGCTTTAAACCAGCCATTTTTAGATGAAAGTTTTGATGTAATAATAGCTTCTGCGTTAATAGAGCATGTTCCTGACGTTAAAAAAACAATAAAAGAATTCAACAGAACTCTCTGCAAGGGAGGTGTCTGTATAATAACAACTCCCAATCCGATATTTGAGAAAATTGGTTTGAAAATTGGGTATTTGAAAAAAAAGAATCATGTCAACACTTTCAGTATACTTGAAGTCAAAAAAATATTGGAATCCTGTGGATTCGAGGTTGTTAAAACAAAAAAATTCTTATCATCGCCTGTAAAAATCCCATTTGCTAACCAGATTGACGATATTTTGAATAAATTTGGGATAACATTTCTTATGACAAACCAGTTGATAGTTGGAAGAAAGGTTCGATCAATTTAGAATTTTTTCATATACTTCAATTACTCTTTCAACTATTTTTTCTAAAGAATAATTTTCCCTTATAAAATTCACAGATTTTTTGGATAATTTATTAATTTTTTCAGGATTGTTCAAAAGGTCTTCAACTATATCCAATGTATTTCCGGACAACATTGCGCCTTCTTTTATTTCTGTTCTATGATAACCTGTAAATCTTGGAATAGCTTTATTCAATACAGTTGCGCACCCAGTGGACATGGCTTCCTTTGCTGCCATACCTTGGCCAATAAAAATATCTATTTCATTCAAATATTTTGGTATTTCAGAATATGGTACTTTACCAGTAAATTTAATATTATTTTTTCTGAAAAATTCTTCTTGTTTTTTAGTATAAGGGCCTACAGCAAGGAAATCAACATTCTTTCTACCAGAAAATTTTTCAATTGCCTCAAAAAATGAATCTAATTTTTTTGTCACATCATAAAACCTTGATACACTTCCTATTGTTATTTTGTCATTTTTTTTTCTGTTAGGTTTGAATTTGCTTACGTCAACAGGATGAGGAACCAATGATAATTTGTCTTCCATCCCCAATGCACATAATTTATCATATATTCCCCAGTCAAGGCATATTATATTATCAAATGGAAACTTGTACATCAACCGTTCAAATGTATAAAAGGCTGCTGCATAAATTGGGTTAAAGCATTGAAACCAGTCTGTTAAGAAGAAACTGTGCGTAGAAAGAACAACCGGTTTTTTGTGTATTTTTCCAATTATGGAAGCAGGTATTGCAGAATGATATGTGTTTGCATGTATTAAATCAGGTTTTATTTTTTTTGAAACTTCTTTTAGTTTTATAAGATTTTTTATGTTGAACAGGTATCTTGATGGGAATAAATTCACCCTGTGTATAGGAATACCTTCCCATATTTCAAATTTACTTTTTTCCCATGACCCTGCAACTACTGTCACATCTATACCTTTCTTCAATAAACCCCTGACCAATAACTCGCAATAAATCTCCCCTCCACCAACTATATATGGAGAAAATAATTCGTGTGTGAATAGAACTTTCATTACATATAAATTGCATTCAAAAATTTAAATGGTTAAAATAACCAATTAAAGTCTTAAATTCTATAACTTTAATTATTATAACATAAAATCTGTTGTGGTTAAATGAAAAAAGAAGATTTTTTTATTCATCCTACTGCAATTATCGAAGAAAATGTAAATATAGGAAGTTCAACTAAGATTTGGCATTTTTCTCATATAAGAAGCAATGCTAAAATAGGGCAAAATTGTATTTTGGGAAAAAATGTTTACATTGACACTAATGTTAAAATAGGAAATAATGTTAAAATACAAAATAATGTTTCTGTTTACCAGGGAGTTACATTAGAAGATGGAGTATTTGTTGGTCCTCATGTTTGCTTTACAAATGATCTCTTACCAAGATCAGTAAATCCAGATGGAACATTGAAATCAAGTGGTTCAAGTAAAACAAAAGACTGGAAAATCGAGGAGACTCTTGTTAAATGTGGTGCATCTATTGGCGCAAATTCAACAATACTTTCTGGTTTGACAATAGGGAAATTTGCATTGGTTGGAGCAGGTTCTGTTGTCACAAAAGATATACCAGACCATGGTTTGGTTTATGGAAATCCAGCCAGACTCAGAGGTTTTGTTTGTAAATGCGGGAAAAAAATGGATATTATAAAAAAAGAAAAAAATACCTCGAAATATCGTTGCAATTTTTGTAACCAAGAAATAATATTAAAAAATGATTGAAATGAGTATACCAATATGCAAACCAATAATATCAGATAAAGAAATAAATTTAGTAAAAGAAGTTCTTGAATCTGGTATGCTGGCTCAGGGAAAAAAAGTTGAAGAATTTGAAAAAAATTTCTCAAAATATACTGGAACAAAATATGGTATAGCAACTTCAAACGGAACTACGTCTTTACATACGGCCCTTCTTGCTGCTGGCATTAAAAAAGGAGATGAAGTCATAACAACACCTTTCAGCTTTATAGCTTCTTCAAATTCAATATTATATTGCGGGGGCAAACCAATTTTTTCTGATATAGATAATAAAACCTTTAATTTAGACCCGCAAAAACTCAAGAAAAAAATAACAGATAAAACAAAGGCAATACTCTTGGTTCATTTATATGGCCAACCTTGTGGAATGGATGAGTTAATTGAGATTTCAGATGAAAATAACTTGATTCTTATAGAAGACGCTTGCCAGGCTCATGGCGCAGAATATAAAGGGAAAAAATGTGGGTCATTTGGCAAGGTGAGTTGCTTCTCATTTTATGCAACAAAAAATATGACTACAGGAGAAGGCGGAATGATTTTGACAAATTCTGAAGAAATATCAGAGAAGTGTAAATTATTGAGAGATCATGGCCAAACCAGCAGATATTATCATGATGTTCTTGGTTATAATTTTAGGATGACAGATTTCCAAGCTGCTATTGGCATTGAACAACTAAAAAAATTAGACAATTGGAATAAGATTAGAATAGAGAATGCAAAGTTCTTGACTGAGAATCTTGAAAATCTGAATGAAATAAAAACCCCATACGTTAGCCCAAAAGTAAAGCATGTTTTTCATCAATATACTATAAGAACTGAAAAAATTTCAAACAAAAATTTTTCGGATGAATTAACAAAAAAAGGGATAGGGAATAAAATTTACTATCCAGTTCCAATACATAAACAAAATTTATATCTTAATTTGGGCTATAAAGAAAATCTCCCTGAGGCAGAACTTGCGTCAAAACAAGTCTTATCATTACCTGTACACCCTTTGGTATCTAAAGACGATTTAAATTTAATAGTCAATTCTATAAAAGAGGTTATTGAATGAGAGTTTTTTTATTAACCTATATACAGATGATACAGATTGAACTCGATAATATGAAAAGATGATTTTATGATTAAGATTGGCGTGATAGGAATAGGTGAAATGGGAAAAAATCATGTTAGAGTTTATTCTGAACTGAAGGGAGTGAAGCTGATAGGAGTTGCTGATATTGATGAAACAAAAGGAATGGAAATATCCAAGAAATATTCATGCAAATATTTCAAAGATTATAAAGAACTTTTGAAAGAAGTGGACGCTGTTTCTGTGGTAGTTCCAACCTTTTTGCACAAGGAAGTTGCCTTGGATGCTGCTAATGCTGGGGTAAATATGCTTGTTGAAAAACCAATAGCTGACAACATAGAAAATGCCAAAAAAATAGTTGAGGCATGTAAAAAGAACAGAGTGAAATTAATGATTGGGCATATAGAAAGATTCAATCCAATAATACCGGCAATTAAAAAAAATATCAAGGATAAGAAAGTTTTTTCAATTGAAATAACTAGGGTAGGCCCTTTTCCACAAAGAGTGAAAGATGTTGGGGTGATTGTTGATATAGGTGTTCATGATATAGATCTTGTAAAATATCTCACAGATTCTGATTTTAAAGAAATACATTCTTTGACAACATCAACTAACAATACTCAACACGAAGATATAGGGATTCTATCCTTTAGGATGAAAAATGGAGCTTTAGCTCAAATAACAACTAACTGGCTGACACCATTTAAAGTAAGGGAGATTGAAATATCAACAAACGAAAATTTCTTGAGAGGGTCTTTTTTGGACCAAACCTTGTTTGAATATAGTAAATACAAGGAAGACGGTTCATATGTGACCAAGCAAATACCGGTTAAAATCGAAGAGCCTTTAAAATTGGAATTGGAATCGTTTATTGAATCCTTGAATAACAATACAGAACCAAAAGTTTCTGGTAAAGATGGCCTTAAAGCTTTGGAAATTGCATTAAAATGCTGTAAATAATTTCAAAAATTCCTATAAGAAATTTAAATAACATTAAAAAAATACAGCCATAATAAATTGGATAAGAATTTTAATTTGTTAACTCAATTATAAAGGAGTGTCTTCATGAGTAAAGAAATATCACTTGAGATCAAAAAACCTGAAATTTTAATTTTGTTACTCCTTCTGGGGATTTTTGTTTTTATGGAACTCAAAGTTACTTTTTCTAATCCAATAGCGTTTGGGGATGAAGGTTTTCATACATTTATGGCTAAGTATATGGCAGAACAAAAAGAATACCCCAAATATCTTCCTTTGATTAGTACGAAGATTGATAAAGTGAGTTTTGACAGGCCACCCCTTTGGAACAGCTTGGAGGGGGGGTTTTATTTATTGTTTGGGTTTCATGAGTCAATTGTCAAGTTTTTAACACCTTTCTTAGTTTTTTTGACGGGATTAGGAACCTATATTTTGACCAAAAAATTATTCAATAAAAATGTAGCTTTTATAGCAACCATAATAACAGTAACTATTCCATCCTATGTTACATATTCAGTTCTTTTTTATGTTGAGATGTTGACACAATTATTCCTTACATTTTCAATTTTGACAACATTGATTTTTTTCAAAACAAAAGAAAAAAAATATGGTATTTTATCCGGCATTTTTTCTGGGTTGAGTATTTTATCAAAAACAACAGGCGTGATAGTGATACCTTTTATAGGATTGTGTTTTTTATATGACTTTATTAAATCTAGAAAATTTTCAGATACATTCAAAGAATATTTACCTATCGGAGTTTTGATGCTGTTAATTGTGTTCACAATGTTTTTGAGATCGTTTGCTTTTTACGGGACGCCTTCTTGTTATTTTTTGCCAAGAGAAGGATGCCATTTGTTATTAGAAAAATATGAAGAAAAATATAGTTTTGAAAGAAGTACAGCAAACATAGGGACAGGTTCAAATTTCATAAATATGGGATTAACAAATTATACCCAATTTGTATTTGGGTATAATTATTTTGTTTTGTTATTCTTCTTTTGCGGGTTGCTTCTACTTTTTTATAAGCAAGATAAGGTTAATACAATGATTTTTTTGGGATTAATTTTATTTTTATCTCTTTTCTACTACACATCAAATGGAAGAGCAGAAGATACAGCAAGATATACTCTTGGTATAATTACTTTTGTTAGTATAGTTTGCGCGTTGTATTTCGATAAAATAATAGATTTTGTTAAAACATACTATAAACATGCAGGGCTAATTGTTTTCATTGCCGTAATTTTACTTTCTTTTTTGAATTTGAGAGAAAAACTCAATGTAATGAATACTGTGAAAAAATTCTCTCCGCTTTTCTTTGATGCATGCGATTTTATTAAGAAAAATACAACAGAAGATTCACTTTTCTTTGCAGTTTATGCATCACCAACACTTTATAATTGTGAAAGAGGGGCTTTATTACGCGATGAAGCAGATATAATGTTGAGTAATGATTTAAATCTAACATTAAATCGGCTGAATGCGCATGGTTTTACCCATATATTTGTTCAGAAATTTGCTTTGAGTAGCGGAGAATATAGAGAAGGATTCCCAATTACTTTTGTCCAGTTTTTGTCAGAAAACCCAGAACATTTTGTTAAATTATATGAGAATGGTCTATCAATTGATCAATGCATTCAAGCTGGGGGTTGTGATGGAACTATAGTTTATGAGGTTAAAAACTAAATTTTAAAGAAATAAATATGTGTTGATGAAAATGGCAAGGAAAAAAATTGAATTGACTATACCAAAATTCAAACTTAATTGGAAATCCATTCTTATGATTTCCTTACTTGTTTTTGTAGTTTTCCTTTCTTTTTGGAGCAGACTTGGGACAATGAAATCAGAAACCATTCTGGATTATGATCCTTGGTGGCATTATAGGTATGCTAAAATGATAATTGAAAACAATTATTTGCCACCAAAATGGGATCTACTAAGTTTCTTCCCTCCTGGTAGGCCAATAGAACGTTCTTTGGGTTGGAGTTATACAATGGCATTTTTCTATGCTATTGCTTCTATGTTTTCTAAAATTTCATTAATGAGCATTGCTAAAATAGCCCCTGCTATCATGGTTGGTTTAGGTGCAATTACAGCATACATCCTTGGAAAACAGCTTTCGAATAAATGGGGCGGGCTTGCAACTGCAATATTTGCGACATTGACACCGACATTTATCGGTGTTTCTATGGCTGGGTATTCAGATACTGATGCCGTTGTTGTTTTTTATTCATTTTTTTGCATATATTCTTTCTTTTATGCTATGAAAAAAAGAAATTTGCTATCAATAATTTTTGCCATATTCGCTAATTTCATGTTCATCTGGAATTGGGGCGCTGGATGGTATATACCATTTTTCTTTTTGGCTTTGTTGCCTGTATTCTTTATTTTCAGAATCATTGAGAAAATTATTCGCGAGAAAAAATCTAATATTGATTTAGGGGAAATAATAGATGAATTAAAACCATTTTTGAAACCAATGCTTGTTATACTTGTTGTTTTAAATTTGATTGGTGTTGCTTTACAGATGGGGAATGTTGTTAATTTCTTTTTGGGGGGATTGGGTTTTGTTTCTGCATCAAACGCAATAGTTAATGTTTCTGTTGCAGAATTACAGCCGGTAAATATCTTCACAAAAGATGGTTTTCTTAGTGTTGCTGGCAGAGTAGGTCAAGTTCCATTTCTATTCATGTTGATTGGCCTTCCAATTTTAATTTTATATAAACTCTTTAAAAAATATCCTATAAAAATTGAAGAAATATTCTTGTTTATGTGGACTGCAGCAACATTTTATTTGATACTTCATGGCGTAAGATTTTCGCTTTTATTTTCAGTTGCAGTTGCTACAGCAGCTGGATATGTCATAGGTAATATAACTACTTTCTTCAAAGAGAATAAATTTATCAGGGCAACAGTTTTTGGAGTAATTTTATTTTTAATCTTTAGTTTTGTTTCCGACTCACTATTGGTTGCAAATGCTTCCAGCGGAATGGAAGTTGGGCAAAACTGGATAGATATGCTTGATTGGCTGAAAGAGAATGCTGATCCAAAAGCAACTGTTGCTACATGGTGGGATCCTGGGCATATAATTACTGGTTATACTGGTTTAAGAGTAAATGCAGACGGTGCGCACTGTACGGAGGTTGGATGTTACCCTTATCCCCACAACACAAGAATACAAGACATGGGAAGGATAATGTCAACCAACAATGAAGATGAAGCAGTAAAATTATTAAAAAAGTATATGAGCCTTACAGATGAAGATTGCAAAATAGTTAAAGAAAAGTTCGGTGAAAAAAATGTTCCAGAAGATGCATGCGAACCAGCTTCAGAAATGTATTTCATATCGAGCTCTGACTTAATAGGTAAATTTACCTGGATGAACTATTTTGGTGGATTCAGGGCTCCTATAACTTCATCTCAAGATTTTGCAATAAATCCTGGGGTATGTTGTCCATCTACACCACAAACAGAACCTGGCCAGATGTCTTGCGGAGAGTTTGCAGATCAAGGCAAAGGAGTGTGGGTTTGGTGCCCATGGGTTTTCAGTTTTTCTGGACAGCAGCAGGATCAGGAAGGAAATCCTGTTTATGTTTATGATTATTCTGGTTTAAAAATAGTAATAATTCAGAAGGGCAATCAATTAATCCCAGTATACAATAATAAATATCTCATTAATGATATGGTATTTTTCAGCCAAGGCCAAGAGCAAAAAATAAATTTGTCAAATTCTACTGTCAATTTAGAAAAAATTGACGGATTAATTTGGGTCGATCCTAGTTTCACAAATTTAATTTATTTTTCGCCTTCTATAAAGGATAGTGTTTTTACAAAAACATTTTTCTTTGGTGGGGAAGGTTTGAAGCATTTTGAGTTAGTTTACAGCAACTCCGAAATAAGATTGTATAAGGTTAATTTTGATTAAACAAAATTAATATATGTGAGTGAATGTCAAATAAACAACAAAAAATAATCATAGATTTTGGATGTGGAAAAAATAAATATAATGGAACAATAATGGGGGGGGGCCCAAAGGAAAAGTAATAGGATTGGATGCTGATCCAAATTCCAATGCAGATATTGTTATCGATTTGTCTAAGAAAACCCATTTTACAAATAACTATGCAGACATGGTATATTCATCATATCTTCTGGAAGAAATACCAGACCCTTTGAAAGTAATAAATGAAATGGTGAGGATAACAAAACCCAACGGATTAATACACCTCAAAGTCCCACATTTTACTTCTGATTCATTGGCATGGAAACATATACACAAAGGTTTTTCAATAAAACAGTTCTATAATATACCTAACACAAGATTAGAAAGAATAAGATTGAATTACATGTATACTACTATCCCAAGGTTCTTTCTGAAAGAAGTAATCAATAAATTAGTTTCATTTTTTGCTAATCTTAACCCCAAATTTTGTGAAAGATTTTGGATTTACTGGGTAGGTGGATTTTCAGAATTGGAAGTGAAACTGAGGAAAATAAAATAATTATTTTTTACAGTAGCAGTCGTAACCTAATGTCAAATCCTTATCTTCATCTAAAAAATCTAGATAATAACAAATTATTGGTGTAATTACACCAAAAATAATCCCGAATGGTATGTAGAAGATTTTGAGCCAGCCTTTCTTGAAAAATTTCAATCCAGTTCTCAATCTTTTCCCAATATACCAAAAATATCCGCCTCTTGGCTTGATGAATATAATTCTAAAGCCAGATTTCTTTGCAAGATACTCTAAAGCAAATGAAGTGAATCTAAAAAAATCATATGGTTTATCATGTTGCTGCCATCCTTGTGGGGCTGTAAAAAATAGTTGGCCTCTTGGCTTGAGAACCCTATAAAATTCTTTCAATAATTCTTCTGGATTTATTACATGTTCAATGACGGCCATACAAATAATCGAATCAACAGAATTATTTTTCAAAGGAATTTTAAGAACATCCCCTTTAATGTCTATTCCTCTTCTTTCTTTTACCGTCCCCCTATCGATTGCAATGTAATTTGTGTGTGAGAAATATGGCTTATACATGCAAGGCCCTGCACCTGCATCCACGAGAATAGAATTCTTTTTTGTTCTTTCCTGTGCGAGTTTTATCAACTGTAAATAGCTATATCTCTCTACATTCAGCTTCTCTGACAATGATTTTGGCAGAAATTTTTCTGTCATTTTTTCAAAAAAATCTTTTTCCATTTGATCACTTAATTTAATCCTTTTTAGCAAACTTTGATAAAATATCACATATTTTGTTTATAATAATTTTGAAACTTTTTGGAAATATTTTCCCGAAGGATCTTATTATATCAACATCACTTTCCTTGTAAAAGTTCATTGGGATTAATGCAAGCAAATATAAAATTCCAGCAATTAACGCAATACCTATTTTCACTAAAAAGGATATTATGAATTCATGTGAAATTTGTATTATTGCAAAAAAGATTATTGATGAAAGAACTATTTTTCCCAAGTCTTTTAAAGGGATTTTCAAATTTAAATTTTTCTTCAAGAAATAAAAGCTTGAAGCAGACATAAAGAATGTTGAAAAAGCATAAGATATTGCCATACCGGTTGCTGAGAGGAAATATGTCAACGGAAATACTATCAACATAAATAAAGCAGATGTTGCAATTGAAATATTTCTGTTCAATTTTGGCTTTCTAATTGCGTATAAATTTGAATGGAACAGTGAAGCAAAACCATACATTATTCCCCCAAACGCCAAGATTGGGAAAAATTCACTTGCTGGCAAAAAAGAAGGTTGAGACATCAAAAGTATCATTCTTTTTGAAAATACAATCAAAAAAATTGTTATTGGCATAGTCAATAAAAGTGCATATCTTATAATTAAATTCATTAAGCTGCTTTGCTTCTTTTTTTTGTCTTTATCCAAACATAATTGAGATGTTATTGGAAATAATGCTTTAGATAGAATACTAGGTATGACCCATATTGGTATTATTAATGTTAGCCCCATAGAAAAGATTCCTGTTATTTCTGGGCCTTTTAGTATGTTCAAAATTATGTTTTGGCTTGTTATAAAAAGGCTCGTAGCCAATGTTCCTATAAA
This sequence comes from uncultured archaeon, assembly GCA_964481805.1. Classification (GTDB taxonomy): domain Archaea; phylum Aenigmatarchaeota; class Aenigmatarchaeia; order CG10238-14; family CG10238-14; genus CG10238-14. The sequence goes on from CAYZVE010000007.1 coordinate 10,507, forward strand.
AACTGGTATTGCATACCCATTTAATACTAATTTTTCATCAATTTCACTGTCATTTTTTTCAAACCACGATTTTTCAAACCTCAAAATTCCTAAAATGCCGAAACCAAGAGCAAAACCTATTAAAGGCCCTAAATACCCAAACCCTATAATAATCAGAACAGATGATATTATTACTTTGATCAAGTTTGAAATGAAGCTGGTGACAAATTTCTTTTTCATGTTTTGGAAGCCATAAATGATTTCACCTGGAAAGGTGTATATAGAGAATGCAGAAATACAAATAATTACCATCCAAAAAGCATCTAATGGCAGATTAATTATCGGAGCTATAATTCTTGAAACTAAAAATAAAGAAATCATTATAACCGCATTAAGTATCAAAATTATTTTTGTAGAGTATTGAATCAGCTTGTTTGTTTTTCTTTTATCTTTCTGATATTCTGGTATAAGTTTTGACATTGCTATATCAAGGCCAAGTGTTGTGAACAAAAAAACAATTCCAACAATGCTAAAACATGTCTGAACTATCCCAAATTCTTGGGTGGGCAATATTTTTCCCATTATTATTACATATACCAACGAAAAAACTGTAGCCGAGAACCATTCTAGAAATAAAATAACTGCATTTGAGGCAATTTTAGAATTCACTTTCATGCATTCATCTCTTTGCAGATTTTGTCATTCTTCCAGTCATATACTCAAACAAACCGACAATAATCCCTAAGAAAAAAGCAATACTCCTTACTAACACATAAAAATATGATGCAATTGCGACTGGTCTATCTTTTTTCCAAACCCAAAAACTAAATGGTGCATTTTGGGCAAGCAGAAAAACTAATAATAATGGTATTGAAAAAATAATTTGTGGTTTAAAGAAAATTGATAATATTAACGCAATTGGCATGATCCCAACTGCCAAAATTTGTATGACCATTGATAATAATGATTTGGCAGGAGTATAAGAATCCCCTAGCATTTTTTTTGGGTGTTTTTTATACATCATTATTCTCCAATAAGTCCTGTAAAATTTTTTCCTGTAAAATTTTTTAATAGTGTCCCAATGATAAGCCCCAACAACAGCTTTTGGCTGGAAGACTAATTTGTGTTTTTTAGCTATTCTAAAAG
>CAYZVE010000007.1:11731-18433 GCA_964481805.1 uncultured archaeon
CCAACAACAGCTTTTGGCTGGAAGACTAATTTGTGTTTTTTAGCTATTCTAAAAGACAATTCTGGGTCTTCTCCTGTCGGCTGGGTAAATGTTTCATCAAATCCCCCCACTTTCAGAAAAACAGATTTTCTGTATGCGGCAGAAAATGTCCCGATAAAATCAATATATTTTTTCCTTTTCATTTCTTCGTGCCTATATTCAATGTCATAACCTACATATCTTGCCAATAAACTTTCATTGTTTTCAGTCCTGCAAGTTCCAGAAACTCCAGCAACTTCTAGGTCTTTGAATGGCTCGATCATTCTTTTTAACCAATTCTTATCTGCGACATTATCATCATTCACAAAGAGTACTATATCACCTTTTGATTTTTTCACCCCAAAATTCCTTTGCACTGCCGGGCCTCTATGAGGTCTTTTGAAGACTTTCACGCCTTTAAATTTAGATGCAATTTTTGCCGTGTTATCTTTAGATTCATCATCCACAACTATGATTTCATATTTTCCTTTAAAATTTTGCTTTTGCAAAGATGTCAAGCATTTAGCAATAACCTTTTCTGAGTTGAATGTTGGAATTATTACTGATATCATTTTTATGCCTCAGCATTTTGTGCATGAATTATTTTCGGTTTTATCTGTGCCTTTGATTAAAAATTTAATGAATGATTTTGATGATTTTAAAATTCTTTTTCTTTCGTCTGAATTTGTCAATGCCTGAAAACCTTTCCTTATAATATATTTTGGCCTTAAATAAAATTCCCTTCTTGCTTGATCGCATATATCAACTAATTCTTGGCCAGATAAGTTAGGCCTGTTGATCAGGGTGTTATGCTGGCCATCTTTTGTAACCCACTTGGAATAATCTTCAGTCAAGAGGTAATTGTTCTTCTTTGCCCATTCATATGCTTCTGTTCCAGGATAAACCATCATTGGATAAAATTGGGCCGTGTCCGGATTTAACATTTTTGCAAGCTCCACTGTTTTCTTGACTGTTTCTTTTGTGTCGCCAGGCATTCCGAGTATGAAACACCCATGAACAAGTATTCCAGCTTTTTTGGAGTCTTTCATGAATTGTTTTATTTGTTTTAATGTTATTCCTTTTTTGATGTTGTTCAATATCTCCTGAACACCACTTTCAAAACCCACGCACAATAATCTGCACCCAGCTTCTTTCATTTTTTTCAATGTTTCATAATCTACGTCCGCCCTGCTATTACAGGACCATATTATATCGAGTTTTCTTTCTACTATCAAATCAGAAAGTTCTTGGCATCTTTTTCTATTGACAGTTAATGTATCGTCCTCAATGAAAATTTCCTTGACTTTTGGAAATGTGTTTTTTATATATTCCATTTCATCTACAACATCTTCAACTGATCTCAGCCTGTAACAATGGCCTGTCAAAGTTTGTGGCCATAAACAAAAAACGCATCTGTAAATACACCCCCTTCCAGAAAGGATTGTAACAACCGGATGCCTATTTGCAGAATAAAAATAATCTTCTATTTTTAAGTGCCTCTTATAAACTTCGCTTACAAATGGCAATTCATCTAAATTTGTTATAAACGGCTGGTCTGGATTGTGGATTATTTTTTTTCCTTCCCTGAAACTGATGCCTTTTACATTTTTTAAACTCTTCCCAGAATCTAACGTTTTTGCCAAATCCAGAATAGTATAATCATATTCTTTTCTTGCAACTGCGTCAAACTTCTTTCCCAATTTTAATGTTTCTTCCGGCAAAGCAGAGGGATGAGTTCCGACTAGAACAACAAAAGCACCTGTTGATCCTTTAATTTCATCTGCAATTTTAACATCGCTATGAATGCTAGCTGTACTTGTGTCCATTACAACCAAGTCTGGGTTATAATTTTTAGCGAGACCGATTGTTTCTTCTATTGACAGGCATCTTGCAGGAGCATCCACAAGTTTTACATTAAAACCTTCTTTTTCTAACACACTTGTTGCATAAGCTAGCCAGATTGGATAATATAATGTAGCACCTTTTGGTTTTGCAGGTGACCTGCTGGTTCTTGAGAATTTCGGCAAAAATGGAGTGTTCAATACTAATATTTTCATATGAATACCTTCAGAATATTATGGTTTATAAGAAATTTAAAATAAATTCTCTTCTCAAAACCAATAAAGAATTGGAAAAATGAATAAAAATAAGAAAAACATGCCTATAAGTATCCAGATAACCCAACAGATGAATTCATTCAAAATTATCCTTGATGTACTAACCCATGACATATGTCACCCCAATAACAATAATAAAGGGGTGATTAATTGGAAAAAGAGCTCAGAAAAAGAAGATGGATAATAAAGAGAAAACTTGATGGTTGGGCCAATCAGGTTATTGCTTCTCATCTTAGAATAAGTGAAAGAACTGTCATCAGATGGTGGAATGCCTATCAGGAACAAGATTGGAATGGGTTAGTCATCAGATCCAGAAGGCCTAGGATTATTCACAGGACTAATGATAATATTGTAGAAAAGGTCTTAGAGTTAAGAAAAAAGGAAGAGTACGGTCCCAACAAAATGGAAGCTATTTTAAGGAATCAAGGATTGAAAGTAGGCCATTCAACCATCTACAGAATCCTGAAAGATCATAGATTAAACAATCCAATAGACAAACCAAGAAAGACATGGGGCAAGACCAGATTTCAACGAGAGCATACTAATTCCCTGTGGCAGACTGATTTCAAACTCACGGAGAAAGACAAATGGATGCTTACTTTCATTGATGACCACTCAAGGTTTATCGTAGGCTGCAAAATAGATGAAGATGCAACTACTGAATTGGCTATCAGGCTCTTAGAGAAATCTATCCAGGAATATGGAAAGCCCAAACAAATCCTTTCCGACAGAGGGACTCAGTTTTTCTGTTCTGAGAAGGATGGCAAAGAACAAGGTATTAGTCAATTCACTCAGTTTTGCTTGAATAATGAAATCCAGCACATAGTAGCAAGCAAAAGAAGACCTACAACTACTGGCAAGGTTGAAAGATGGCATAGGACATATGATGAAGAACATCACAAATTCAAGATATTGAGATGGTTTGTTCATTACTACAACTTCAAGAGACCTCATCAGTGATTGGATTATTTAACTCCAGCAGAAGTATACTTAGGATAGGAGTGACACATGTGGTGAGTTAGTACAAAAATTATCCTTGATAATATGTATTTATATAAGAAAATATAGTATTTTTATATAAAATCTATATAAAGGTGATATAATGCCTATGATAAGTGTTGATATAAGCAATAAGATGAAACAGATGACAGGCGAACTAGTTAAAAGTGGTTATTATACTTCACAGTCAGAAGCAATTAGAGATGCCTTACGTGAACTATATTTCAGTATTCAGGAAAAAAACAAAAAAATGATGACCCTTGAGGAAGTGAGGGATTTGACTGGAAAAATCGCAAAGAAAACTGGCAAGACTCTATCTAAAACTGTTATCCAATCAAAAGATGAGGATTAATGATAATATACTTTGATTCTAGTGCTTTTATCAAATTTTTTGGAAAAGAAAAAGGAAGTAAAAAGATTATAGAAATAGTAAAAAAAGCAAAAAAACGCGAGAATCTTTTGGTGAGTTCTACATTAATGATACCTGAAATTATTGGCGGTTTTGATAAGTGGTATAGACAAAGATTAATAACAAAATTACAATTTGAGCAATTACTGAAATTTTTTTTGGGCACTTTGATAGAATTGATTGAAAATGGGATTATAAAATTCATACTTCTAGACAATTCACAGGCAATCAATAATATGAACATCTTGGTAAAACATCATTTCGGAGGTTGTGATCTTATTCATTTGAATGCTGCGGTACTCTCTGATTGTGATTTGTTTGTTGCATCTGATAAACAACTTTGTAATGGGGCTAAAGATTTAGGGCTAAAAGTCTTGAACCCTGAGGAAAAAACTTTATAATTTTTTCCTTCCCAAAATAATTATATCTTCCTGCAAGGACTGCGGGGCTAAATGGTGAATAAACTTCCTCAACCAGAACATCTTCTTGAATCTAGATCCCCATGATGAGACAGAATCATATGGCAAGCAGAAAAATTCTTCAATTTCAAAATATTTTCCCACTATTTTTTTTATTTCTGGGATATCAAACAATGATATATGCCCTCTATGAAAAGATGACTTCAATATACGGTTGACCCAAGATTTTTTATTTGGTGTTGTTATTATCAATATACCGTTTTTTTTAAGCACCCTTTTCGATTCTTTCAGAAAATTCTCAGGGTTTGGGAGATGCTCTATCAATTCACCAGCAATTACTGTATCAAAACTCTCATCTTTGAAAGACATGGACTGTGCATCTCCAATAATGCTGTTTTTTCCAAAATTTCTAACCTTCAAATCCAGACCATAAACATTTTGACTTTTAATTAATTCGTGTAATTTTCCGGCTTCACATCCAACATCTAAAGTTTTGCCGAACATTTTTTTCTTTATAAATTCTGCCCTATTCATTTCAATTACCAGAAATATCGTAAACAACTATTTCGTTGTCCTCGTAAAAATATGTTTTATTATCCAGAAGAGATTTTACCAGGCTGTCCATCCTTTCAAAGTTAATTTTGTCAGAAGGATCTGGAGTTTCTCTCTGCATGAATTTATGTATTACAATATATTTGACATTTATTTCTCTTAATTTTTTAATATCATCTTTTGAAACATTTTCTGTATCATTTTTTTCTGTTTGTGAATACACACCTTTTCCAGCTGCAATATATTTCATTATTATAGGCTCCGCTTCTGGGTTGGTTTCAATTATTTTATTTAGCATATCATTATGAACCTTTCCTGTTGATGTTATAGAATTTTTTAATTCTCTTAACAATGGTATATTATCAGTAAAATTAACGGCTTCTGGACTGGCTCTAGTCCATCCTCCACCAACTATTTTCTTCCCATGATAGATTTGGTAGTATTTCTCTGCATATGTTCCGTTATGTTCTATGGGAGCTTCTACTATTGCATAATCTTCTTTGTCTTCCGAAATTTGTTTGTAAAACTCTGGAACATTTGGTTTGATCAATTTAATTGGTATGGCAATGAACTCAAAAACAATCAAAGAAAAAACTAAAATAAAAATAATATATTTTTTCTTGCTTTTTCTTATGATTTGATTTAATGCGTAGCCAGCTAATATGGCTAAACAAAGCATCAACATTATTGAAAACCTGCTTGGTGCCCTTGTCATTGAAAAGAGCGGAAGAAAATGTAAAGCAAGGAAAGGAAGCGGAATACCAATGAATTTATCCAGCAATTCCTTACCCAGCGGGGATGTGTTTATCCCAATTTTGGTTATAAGATTCCCCAACTTAAAGGGGGATGGGAACATGAATCTACCCATTGCATGCAGAACAGGCCCAAGGGATAATATTAAGAAAACTAAACCTATTGTGAACCATAGCCGAGTTTCCTTATTTTTGATTTTAAAAATTGAATATAATGATAAAAATAAAACCGTATAGCCGATGAATACCGTGTGTTCCCTTTTATTCCCAGTGAATTTGTCATGCAAACTAGCAACATATTTCCCAAAAATCGGATGTGATTGTGCTGGAGTAAGAAATGAAAAAATATCGGCAGAAAGTATTATGTTTGGATCAAGCGGCTTCTCGACATTTTTGTTCGTTGATAATTCATTTATTATAGGCTTAATTAGGGGTATGAATAACATAATAAAAGATAATATAAAAACTCCAAACTTTTTGAAAAATTCCCTGTTGAGAATATCTTTTTTTCTGAAGAGTAAAAAATAAAATAAAAATAATCCAGTAAAAATGATCAGATAAGCTGTAAAGTGAAAATCACCCAAGGTTGACAAAAATAAGAAAATGGATGCAAAAATAGGGTTTCTGAATTTTTTTTCTTTTATGGTTTTGATTAAAAATAGAATATACAACGGCAGGAATTCAGTGCTCAACATATGCAAATGCGGGGCGGATTGGGCAAACCTGAACGGACAAAATGCAAATATAACCCCGGAAATAAATGCGGCTAGTTTGTTGTTTGTTAGATATTTTACTAGAAGATACATACTGAAACCGGTTACAGCAAAGGATAAAATAAAAATTAGATTGAGACTGACAATGCTGTTGAAGAATAATTGAAGTGGCAAAGAAGAGAGCGAATGCAGAAGTGTCAGCGGATAAAATATCAGGTTGATGCCAACAGGATAAAACAAGTAATTCGTATAAAGCGGATTTGAAAAAAGTTCCAGTAATGATTTTTTAATCCACCAAAAACTCCAAATTATATAATAGCTCTCACCAGATTCAATAATAGAATTCAAATTAAATATCAGCGGCAATGTCATTAGTATTGAAAGTAAGAGAAAACTCACAAATACCAGAACGTCAGCATTTTTTTTAAGGATTTTTTTTAAGCCCATTGTATAGATTTCTTAGATTAAAATATTAATCTTTAGGTTGTTTTATTGTTGGCATAATCAATTAATTTCTGCTTGTTAAAATATTCTTATGTTAAAAATCTGTTTTGCTTGCTCCAAGGGTGGGCATTATTCACAGATGAAAAGACTGATAAAAAAAATTGATGAAATAGACGGGCTGAAAGAATCAGAAACATTTTTTCTGACTTTTAGTCGTGGAAATCCAGAACAGAATGAATATTGTGTTGAAGATCCTGAAAGAAACCCGTTAAAAGTAAT
>CAYZVE010000007.1:18533-19773 GCA_964481805.1 uncultured archaeon
AAATTCAATTTATGCAGGTAGGTTGAGATGATATATGTAACTGTCGGGACAGAAGGATTTGATCCATTGGCAGAAAAAATGGATGAACTTGTTGGCGAAGGCAAGATTAATGAAAAGGTTGTAATTCAAACTGGATGCGGAAAATATATACCAAAAAATTGTGAGCATTATGATATTGTTCCGTCAGAAAAACATGAAGAATTCTATAAAAAAGCTGATTTGATAATATCCCATGGCGGGGCCGGAACAATTTTTGAAGTTCTTGAAAAAGGAAAAAAAATGATTGGCGTTGAGAATCCTTGTGTTGCAGATTCCCATCAATCTGATTTGTTAAGTGAATTTTCTGAAAAAGGCTTTTTGGTTTGGTGCAAAAATTTAGATGATTTGGAGGAAACAATCAAAAAAATTAAAAAAATAAAATATAAAAAATATCAACAACCTGAATGCAAAATTCAGTATAAAATAAAAGAATTTTTGGATAATCTAAAAAAACAGGCGTTAAAATGAAAACAATTACAATAATTGGTTTGGGTTATGTCGGATTACCTTTGGCTGTTTCTTTTAGGTCAAAAGGCTTTGAAGTATGGGGTTATGACCTTGACCAGGAAAGAGTTAATCTGATAAACCAGGGAAAATTTCCATTCCCTATAGAGTCAGAAAATGTTGATGTGAGAATCAAAGCCACTACTAAACCCGAAGAATGTTTGCCCAAATCAGATTATGTGATAATATGTGTACCCACTCCTGTAGATGAAAAAAATATACCAGATGTTTCGTTTATAGAAAAAGCATCTGAAATAATCAAGAAATTCTTGAAAAAAGGGATGACTGTCACCCTTGAAAGCACAACATACCCTGGGACTACTGATGAAATTGTGAAGCCAATACTTGAAGAGTCTGGGTTGAAAGCTGGTGAAGATTTTTATTTAGGATATTCCCCTGAAAGAATAGACCCTGGAAGTAAAAAATATCCTGTTGAAAAAATCCCAAAAATAGTCAGCGGAATAAATAAGGAATCTTTAGCCAAGGTCAAAGAATTGTATGATAACATAATTGAAAAAACAATTCCTGTGAAGAATATGAAAACGGCAGAGGCTGTGAAAATAGTTGAGAATGTTTTCAGGAACGTGAATATTTCCCTTGTGAATGAGCTTGCAATTCTTTTTGAGAAGATGGGTATAAACACTTATGAAGTAATTGATGCTGCATCAACCAAACCTTTTGGCTTCATGCCATTTTA
>CAYZVE010000008.1:0-19285 GCA_964481805.1 uncultured archaeon
CATAGAATGGCCTGCAAGATTGCGAATAGGATTCACCCCATGAGAAAGAACTACTTCCTCAACAAGAGAAGACATCTCACCAACAGTTTTACCAGGCTTGATTTCTTTAATAAATTGGTTAACAGCATCCTCTGCGGCTTTAATCAACTCTTGATCTTGGCCACCTATGCTAACAGTTGTAGCAGCATCAGCAATATATCCATCAATATGAACACCTATATCCACTTTTACAATATCACCGTGTTTAAAAGTGAGACTATCATCAACATCTGGTGTATAGTGAGCAGCTATATCATTTATGGAAAGATTTACTGGGAATGCAACCTCTCCTCCTTTGTCTTTTATCATTTTCTCAATCTCTCTTGCAAGATCTAGAGCTTTTACTCCTTCTTTAACTTCTTTTACAGCAAATTCTCTTACTTCTTTGTGTATAGACCCTGCTTTTTTATAATTTTCCAATATCTGCTTTTCCATTAAATCACTCAAGACTATTTGATTTCTAACATTGAAATATTAATCTTTTTTATTAGAAAAACCCAATTCTAAATATGAAAATAATCTTTCTTTTTTTAATAATTGTTTTATTATTTACCCCCATATCCCAATCTATAGGTTTTTTTGACTATTCTAACATGAAGAATGCGACATTCATTTCCAAATACAGTTCGAGGAGTATGGATTCCGAAACCTTAAATTACTATGAAAAAATAAAAGAAAGCTACAATATCTATATTATCAAAGACTCTTCAGTTGCAGCTAATTCCAAAGAATGGAATGAAGCCTACAAGAATTCTGACCTGATTTTTGTAACAAACCTGAATGATTATATTTTAAACGAAACAAGAGTTGATTTTTGCAAGAATCTGGTTAAAGTTTTAAACGAATCTGTTGGCCTTGTATTCGCAGGCAATTCTATGATATTCAATGGGAATGAAACCAATAATATTTCTGGTTGCCTATATACTCAGTATTTCAGATTTGCCGAAGGGTTTAACAACAGCGATTTAATAAAAAGTGATCTCAAAATAGTTGAATCGCATGGGATAACCGAAGGTTACCTCAAGAAGACATATAATTTGGCAGAAGAAAATAATATCTACTCTGTGGTGTCATCAAATAATGGATTGATTCTCGCTAGGGTTAATGGTGATCCTGATGGTTCTGGCCAGTTAGATTCTGCTGACTATCCTTTAATAGTTTTGTGGCAAGGAATAACATACAATATTCTTTCATTTGGTATAACTACATCCAAATTAACTGGGTGCTCAGAATGTATTGATTGGGTTTTATTCAATCAAGCTTTGGATTGGGTTAGTGACCAAAATAACATGGGATTTGATATTAAGACAGACAAAGAAGAATATTATGTCGGGGAAAGGATAAACATCAATGCTACTTCTGATATTGATATTGGGTATGTCAGCGGGAAAATAACATATCCTAGCGGAAAAAACTATGAATTAATATTCACTGGTCTTGGGAAAGAATGGAAAAGTATTTACCTTCTCCAGGATGAAGACCCAAACGGAGAATATACAATATCTGCAAATGTTGGTGGTTTAGAAATCAGCAAAAAAATAACAGTGAATGTTATGTCTATTAACGTGGAAATAGACAACAAAAGTGAGATTGTTGGGATAGATGTCAGAATAAAAGATAAGTATGGAAATAACCTAGACTCTCAAATTAACATAACTATCATGAAAGAATCTGGACTGAAAAACTATTATTCCTACCCAAGCAATTCTTCTATTCATCTGAACTACACTGTTGCTGAAAGTGGAAACCATACCGTTTATATAACTATAAAAGATGATTTGGGAAGAACGCAAACTATCCAAAAAGAATTTTATTATAAATTAAAACCTAACGTCACATTTACCCCAGAAAATATTACTGAAACCGTTAATAATGCAATAAACTTAACAAAAACAATATATCTAAAAAATGAAGGGAATGAAACTCTCACAAATATTGTTATTCAAAAAGGTGGCGAGATAAGTGATTGGATATATGTTAACAAAACAGCGTTCAATATAACTAAAGGTTACTCATTTCCAATTGAAATAAATATTAATGTTCCTGATGCTGGAGAAAAAGAATACAAAGGTTTCCTTAATTTGACTTCAGATCAAGGTTTTGAATTCTTTTACATAACTATTGATTTGGATTATTTAGGTGAATTAAATGTATACCCTTCTTCACAAACTGAATGGGTTACAATAGGCCAATCAAAAGAAATTGAATTTTGGTTAAACAATTCTGGTAAAGGTAATTTAGAAATCAAATCAATAACGCCAAGCCAAGAAATAGAAGATTGGGCTTATATAACAAATAAGCCAAAAATATTAATACCAGGCGGCAAAGCCCCATTAAGAGTCTTAATATCAACTGAAGGTGTGAGCATTAGTGAAATAATGAAAACAGTTGCCGGGAGCTTTGACATAAATACAGATGTTGGACCTTATTCTCCATCCCCCTCTTTAACTTTGAATGTTTTATCAAATATTTTGGAAAAAACCGAATCATTTTATCCTAATTTAATAGAAATTGAAAAAAAAATAGATGAATTAAAAGGAAAAGCAGATATTTCAAGTTTTCAAGATAAAGCCGATAAAATAAGATTAAAAATAACAAATACCCAGAGCATTTATAATAATAACCAATTAGAAACTTCTTATCAAATGTATAATGAAATTGAAAGTGAAATTAATGACCTCAAATTATCAGTAGAAAAAACAGAAGAAGAATTAATCAAGAAAAATGAAAACATTAAAAGAATTGGTATAATTCTAGGTGTGATAATAGTCATTTTAGTGGCTTTATATGTAATTTTTAAGAAAGTTAAAGAATCGGGGCAATATAGTTGGCTATATAAAAAGTGGAAAAAATATTAACCCTTGAGTTTGATTTGAATATGAACTCCTTGGGGAACTTGTACTCTTAGAACCTGCCTTAATGCACGGTCATCAGCTTGCATATCTATCATTCTTTTGTGAACTTTAAACTGCCATCTGTCAAAAGTTGCGTTACCATGGCCTGTTCCATCCCCGCAAGGTGTCTTCATTGTTGTTATTTTAAGTTTTTTTGTTGGCAAAGGAATGGGCCCTTTCCAGCTTATACCGAATTTTTTGGCAACTTCAGTTATCTCTTCACAAAGCTCATTTAATTTTAATGGATCTCTTCCTGAGATTTTAATTCTTGCCATTTGCATAAATATCAGATATTAAATGTAGTGTTAATGGATTTAAATGTTTTGTTTTAGGTCCCCTCTCCCCAAGAATTTAAGTATTTTTCCTGTTCTGGAGTTAATTTGTCTATCTCTACACCCATTGATTTTAACTGCAAACGTGCTATCTCATCATCTTTTTCAGGAGGTAAAATATAGACTTTTGAATTAAGTTTTCCTTTGTTTTTAACAAGGTATTCACAAGCAAACACCTGATTACAAAAAGACATTGCCATTATCGGCGAGGGGTGTCCTTCGGCAGCAGCTAAATTGATAAGTCTACCATCTCCAAGGATAAACAATCTTTTGCCGTTCAACGTAAATTCATCCATATACGGTCTTATCTTCCTTTTTTTACTAATCTTTTCTAACCCCTCTATATTAATTTCTACGTTAAAATGACCTGAATTAGCTAAAATTGCACCATCCTTCATCAACTTCATATGCTCAAGATCTATAACATTTTTGTTCCCTGTAACAGTCAAGAAAATGTCGCCTATTTTTGCAGCTTCCTTTATTGGCATCACTCTGAACCCATCCATAACAGCTTGTAAAGCCCTGAAAGGGTCTATGTCTGTCACTACGATATTGGCATCCATACCTTTTGCCCTTTTAGCAACACCCTTGCCACAATTTCCATACCCAGAAATTACAAAGGTTTTGCCAGCCAACAGAATGTTAGTTGCCCTTAAAATTCCATCAATTGTCGATTGGCCTGTCCCCTTTATATTATCCATTAAGTGTTTAGTATTAGATTCATTAACAGCAATCATTGGGTATTTCAAAGCCTTGTCTTTCTCCATAGCTCTTAATCTTATAACACCAGTTGTTGTTTCTTCACACCCGCCTATTATTTCTGAAATTAGATGCTTATGATTTTTGTGAATTTCACTGACTAAGTCACAACCATCATCTATTGTGATTTGGGGCTTAAAATTTACAACTTTATTCAAGAACTTATAATAATCTTCTTTTGATTCACCTTTGTAAGCGTAAACGCTAATTCCGTCTTTCGCTAGCGCAGCTGCAACATCGTCCTGTGTACTTAAAGGATTACAGGAACAAGCAGAAATGTCAGCACCTGCTGCAATAAGTGTTTTTATCAGAACGGCCGTCTCTTTGGTTATATGTAAACATATTCCAACTCTTATATTTTTTAATGGCTTTTCCTTTTCAACCTTTTCCTTAACTTTCATTAATGCACTCATCTGCATTTCGGCCCATTCTATATTTTTTTTGCCTTTTTCAGCGAGTTTTATATCTTTTACATAATAATCCAAAAAATCTACCTCCTAAAATCTTACAATATTCCTATACTTTTGATACCTTTCTTCAATATCTTCCATTTTCAATGTTAAAAATCTATTTACACTGAAATCCTCAACAGCAAAGGATCCCATAACATTGCCATAAATCACCGCTTCTTTCAAGACATGTTCATTCAATTTCCCTTTTTTTGAAATATGCCCTAAAAAGCCCCCTGCAAAAGAATCTCCCGCCCCGGTTGGGTCAACAACATCCTCCATGGGATAACCGGAAGCAGGAAAGACAAAATCATCATAAACCAAAAGTGAGCCATGCTCACCTTTCTTGATAATAACATATTTGCTCCCCCAGGAAAGGATTTTCTTCGCTGCTTTAATCAGGTTAGGTTCTTTGCACATCAGCCTTATCTCATCATCATTTAGAACAACAACATCCACCGAAGACATCATTTTTTTGACTTTTTCTTTTTTATTTATTATCCAATATTCAATTGTGTCACAAACTGTGAGTTTAGGTTTATCCACTTGTTCTAATGCCTTAAGGTTTTGATCGGGATCATTATTTGCAAGGTAAACATAATCAGCTTTTATATAATCATCAGGTAATTTTAGAATGAAGTCTTTGATTACATTAAGTTCTGTTATGTTGCTTTTCCTTTTTGTAAATCCATAATCAAATGTTGAGTCATAAAAAAATGTCTTGCCTTTTTTATCTATTTTTATTCCGGATAAGTCCAGCCTCTCCCGAAGAGTTTTATAGTATTTTTCGGGAAAATCCTTTCCTATTATCCCAACCAGACCTGTTTTTGAAAAAAAACTTGCTGATAAACCAGAATAAGTCGCCGCACCGCCTAATACCTTTTCTACAGTTTTAAATGGAGTTCTAGTTGTATCTAAACCAATTGTGCCGACTGAAATTATCATAGAATAATTTTGGAATTTAAGAATTAAGTCTTTTAATTGAGAAAATTTTCAATTATTTTATCGGCATCATCAAATATTTTCTTTTGATCCAAACTAAGAATTTCTCTATTTTTCATTAAAACTTTTCCATTAACAATTGTTGTGTCAACATCTCCTCCACGGCAAGAATAAACTAGGTTAGAAATAACAGTTTTCTTGTTATGAACAGGTCGCAAATGAGGTTTTTTAAAATCAATTAATATCAAATCAGCAACTTTTTCTTTTTCAACACTTCCTATTTTATTATCAATCCCAAAAATTTTAGCTGGTTCTATCGTAGCTAAATCTAATGATTTCTGGGCAGGAATAAATGTCGGGTCCCTTTCCTGAAATTTATTAATTAAAGAGCAATTCTTTATCTCCTCAAACATATCCAAATTATTATTAGAAGCGCAACCATCCGTTCCCAACCCAACTCGTATATTTTTCTCAAATATACTTTTTAGAGGGGGCATCCTGCCATTAGCTAATTTCATATTAGAAGTGGGGCAATGAACCACACTGCAATTTCTTTTAAAAAATATATCAACATCCTTTTCTGTCAACCAGTTACAATGAACGGCAATAAATCTATCGTCCATCAGTCCCAATTCATCCAGATGTTCAACTGGTGTTTTATTTTTAGCCTTCTGAAAATCTTTTACTTCCTTATCAGTTTCTGATACGTGCATGTGTTTTAGAAGATTATATTTATCTGAAATTTCTTTCAATTTAAGAAGAGTCTCATCAGAACAGGAGTAGGGAGCATGAATATTAACTAATGGGGTAATCAAATCATCTTTCAGCCATTTTTTGATAAATATTTCAGAGTATGGAAGCTGTTTCTCAATGTTCCAATCAAAAATCACCTCCCCAAGAAAACATCTTAACCCACTTTTTTCAACGGCTTTTGCAATATCATTTACAAACAAGTACATGTCATTAAAACAAGTCACCCCAAAACTTATCATTTCCAAGCAAGCAAGTAATGAGCCAGTATAACAATCTTTAGGCTTTAGTTTAGCTTCAAGAGGCCATATTTTTTCTTCCAGCCAAGGTTTTAATTTCATATCATCTGCATATCCTCTAAAAAGAGACATCGAAGAGTGGGTGTGAGAATTGATTAATCCTGGCAGCAAAACCTTTCCCCGGCCATCAATAATGCAATCAGTTTCTACATTTAGATTGCCTATATCAATTATTTTTCCATCTTCGATATAAACAGACTTATTTTTAAGAATATTTCTTTCTGGATTTTGAGTTACTATCCAGTCTACATTTTTTAATAAAATACTCATAAGAAAAATTAGAAATACAAAAATAAAAGAAGGGAGGAAACAATTAAGCCTTGACTACATCTATTACAATTCCAGCTGCTACAGTCTGTCCCATATCTCTGATAGCAAATCTTGCCAATTGTGGAATATCTATCTGTTTTTCTACAACCATTGCTTTTGTTGGAACGACTCTAATTCTTGCAGCATCTCCTGTCTTAATAAAATCAGGTTTTTCTTTAATAACTTGACCAGTTTTTGGATCTATTTTTGCCAATATTTCCTCAATCTTGCAAGCTACTGATGCTGTCCCTACATGGAATACAGGTGTATATCCTGCTGCCATAACAGTTGGGTGATTTAAAACAATAATCTGTGCTGTAAACTCTTTGGCAACTGTTGGTGGACTACTTGAAAGACCGCAAACATCTCCACGTTTAACTTGACCTTTAACTAAACCTCTAACATTGAAACCAACATTATCTCCTGGTTTTGCATCTGGCTGTTGCTTATGGAACATTTCTATTGTTTTAACTTCACCTGTTGCACCACAAGGCTGGAAAACAACCTTATCACCCACCTTCAAAATACCTGTTTCTACTCTACCAACAGGAACTGTTCCTACTCCTGTAATTGTATATGCATCCTGAATTGGTATTCTTAATGGTTTATCAATTGGTATTTCTGGTGGTTGGATTGAATTATCCATTTCATTGATTAAAACATCACCTTTATACCAAGGTGTATTAGTAGATTTTATTGAGACATTATCCCCTTTCATGCCAGATACTGGAACGAATGGTATTTTACTCACATCATAACCAACTGATTTAAGTAATTTTTTGGCTTCCTCGGCTATGTTATTGAATTTCTTTTCATCATAATCAGCAGAATCCATTTTATTTATAGCTACTACTATTTGACTAATACCAAGAACTTTCATTAAAAATGTGTGTTCTTTTGTTTGTTCTTGAATTCCCTCACCGGGTTTTGCTGAAATAACGAGAATAGCTGCATCAGCTTGTGAAGCACCTGTAATCATGTTTTTAACAAAATCTCTGTGCCCAGGGCAATCAATGATTGTATAATTATATTTTTTTGTCTGGAAAGGCCTGTGCATAATATCAATTGTTACTCCTCTTTCCCTTTCTTCTTTTAGCTTATCCATTACATAAGCAAATTCAAAAGTTTCTTTTTTATATTCTTTAGCAAGTTGTTCAAGTTTTCTCATTTGTTCTGGCCTTACAGCTCCAGTATCAAATAATAATCGTCCAATCAAAGTAGATTTACCAGCATCTACGTGACCAGAAGTAATTATGTTAATTTTTGGTAATTCTGCCATATACATATCCCTCCTAATTATATTTTATATTATCATTTATATTTATTAACTTTCTGCCTTTGGAATTTCTTCGCTGAGGCCTTTTCTTTTTCTTATTTTTAACACCGTTTGATCCTGTAAATTCTTAGGTAGTTTCTCATAAATTACATCAATTAAACTATAAAAACCTTTTCCTCCTGTTGCAGACTTGAGTTCTGAATTAAAACCAAACATTTCAGACACAGGCATCTTAGCTTGTATCAATGTTACCCCTCTTTCTTCTTTCATATCTAAGATCTGGCCCCTTCTATTTCCAACCTGTCTTATTGCTCCACCCATAACTTCTGTTGGAACATCTATTCTGATGATTTGCTTTGGCTCGAGTATTCCAGGATCTCCCAAGAACATTCCCTGAGTTATTCCATGCCTTACACAAGGCAAAATTTGCCCTGGCCCTCTATGAACTGGGTCTTCGTGAAATTCAGCATCGACTATTGACACCTTAATCCCATAGCATGGTTCCCTCGATAAAGGGCCTTCATCCGCTATTAATTTAAATCCATCCTTAATCATTTCCATTGCTTCATTCAAATATTGGACTCCTTTTGTTTTGTCAAAAAGCATATTCCTTTCATATATTAATTTCAAATCTTTAACATCATCTGCACTCATGCCCAAATCTCTTAATTTTTGGATTAAATCAAGATTCTTTTTCTTAAAATCATAAACTGCCGGTATTTCATTTTGCTTCATAGCTTCATAAAATTCTTTTTCAAGTGGTTCGAGAATAAAGTAGAGTTTATTGTGTTTATTTGGTGATTTTCCTTCTATTTCTGGGGATTTCTTGAATATGGTTTCCCTGTAAACAACAATTGGTGCTGAAGCTTCAAATTCCAAACCTATTTCTTTGAGTTTTCTTTCAACTTTAGCATCGAGATGTAATTCCCCCAATCCAGAAACCAAATATTCACCTGTTTCTTCATTAATTTTAACACGAATAGTCGTATCTTCTCTGCTTAATCCCTTCAGAAAATTGATTAACTTGGTCAGATCTTTTGGGTTTTTTGGCTCCAGTGATTTAGTAACTACAGGCTCAAATATATGTTTAATTTCTTCAAAAGGCTGAATAATAAAATCAGGATCACATAAAGTTTCACCAGAAAATGCTTCATTTATTCCAACAATGCCACAAATGTTTCCAGCAACTACTTCATCAACCTGTACTCTATGCGGGCCTTTGTAAATATTGACTTGCTGAACCCTTTGGGATTTTTGTTTTCCAATTAAATATACATCTTTTCCTTTTTCAAGCTTACCAGAAAATATTCTTGCAGTTGCAATAAAACCAGAATGTGGATCTGGAGTAACTTTTGTAACTACTGCCGCTAATTTCCCATTAGGATCAACAGCAGTCATGCTTTTTCCAATTTCTGATTCTGGGTCCCCGAACCATATTTTTGGGACTCTATATTTTTGTGCTTGTATTGGAGATGGCAAATGTTTGATAATCATATCAAGAACAACTTTATGCAGAGGTGTTTTCTCAGCGAGTTCTTCTTGTTGGTCTTGTTCAGTTTTTTCAATTATATCTTTGAAAGTTATGCCTGTTTTTTTCATAAATGAAATAGAAGTCCCCCATTTTTTGAGAGCAGAACCAAAAGCTACAGAACCGTCCTCGACATTAACCAAAAATTTGTCTTTATATTCTATTTCAGCATATTTTTGAATCAAAATATTAACATCTGTTATTATTCTTACAAATCTTTCTTGCATCTGTTCCGGGGTGAATTTCAATTCTTTGATCAGCCTATCTACTTTATTAATGAATAATACTGGTTTCACACGATCTTTTAACGCTTGACGAAGAACAGTTTCTGTTTGGGGCATTACTGACTCTACGGCATCAACTAATAAAATAGCACCGTCTACTGCCCTTAAAGCTCTTGTGACATCACCTCCGAAGTCAACATGCCCGGGAGTATCAATAAGATTAATTAAGTAATCTTCGTTTTCGAAACTATGAACCATACTTGCATTTGCAGACCAGATTGTTATTCCTCTTTCTTGCTCTTGATCATCTGTATCTAGGAATCGTCTTTGCCCTGCTATTTCAAAAGATATCATTCCCGCTCCAGCTATCAAACTATCAGAAAAGGTTGTCTTTCCATGATCAATATGGGCAATTGTTCCTATATTTCTAATTTTTTTTGGCTCATACATCAATTTTTTGACTTTTTCTATCATGTCTTCCGTCATGACTATCTTGCCCCACTAGCTTCTCTCTCTATCCTTTCCTTCTCTTTAATGGCTTCAGATTTACTAGCATCATTTTTGTAAGCATTGATTATCTCATCTACTAAAACATCAACTATTGTTATTTTTTTCCCAAAGGACCTTCTATAAGAAGATTGGCAAATTATCAACAATGCTGAATCAACTCTTCTTTGGGGAGACGTAACTACAGCCTTTCTGATCATTGATCCACCCATTTGGTACGATGTTATTTCTTCCCTTAAAGACGCATTCTCAAGTGCACCAACAAAAATTTTCAATGGGTTTTCTTTTGTCTGTTTTTCTATTTTTTCAAAAACTTCTTTTATAACATTAAAAATTGTCTGTGTTTTTCCGCTGTTTCTTCCCGAAGTTATTAGGTGTTTCTTTCCTTTATGACCTGGAACCATCAATTTATTGGCAAATCTTTCGACAATACTCATTTTTGATTTATGAAACTTTTTTTGGCTATACTTTCCGCCAGTTTTTGGAATAATAATTGGTTTAAGATTGATATAAGGCTTTAACCCAGGATCACTAACAATAACCCCATCAAATGACCATTTATTAAACATTTTAATATCTGACACAAAACTACCTCATTGGCTTTTGTTTTTTCCCTGAAACTATCTCTGATAAAGCAATTCCATTAACTTTAACAACTCTATACTTCAAACCCCATTGGCTTCCTATTGGACCGCCTTGCGATCCACCCATTCCCTCTATTGTAACCTCATCATGCT
This sequence comes from uncultured archaeon, assembly GCA_964481805.1. Taxonomy (GTDB): domain Archaea; phylum Aenigmatarchaeota; class Aenigmatarchaeia; order CG10238-14; family CG10238-14; genus CG10238-14. Next base: position 11,046 of record CAYZVE010000008.1, read on the forward strand.
CACTGATTTTATCAATAGCTTTATTACCAGGTATAAATGCTGTAATTTGAATATTATTTTTAACTAATTGCACTCTAACTGTTTTTATTAAGCCAGAATGGGGCTGTTTTTGTTCACAATTTCTCTTATCAATGACTATTCCCCTTCCTTGTGGTGAATGCCCAAGAGGTTCTTTTCTTTTTAAATCTAAACTTCTCTTCATATAATGAACATCTTTCCATTTCATCTTCTTTCTTTTGTTTTTAAGTTTCCTAGCGGAAAATTCTCCTCTACCCATTATTTCACCTTTAAGTCTGATATATTATGAACTCTTTTTAATATTTCCTTATATACTTTTATCTTTTCCCCCCCTCTTCCAATTACAAAACCTCTGTCAGGCATATCAACTTTTATCTGCATTTCAAGTATTTCATCATTATTTATTAAGCTAACTTCTTTAGCTTGAGGTATCAAATTCTTGACAAACTTAACGGGATTAGATGAATATTCAAATACTTTAACTTTTTTTCCAATAACCTTTTCAACATTTTTTATCAAATTTCCACCCTTGCCTATTGCCAAACCGACTTTTCCCTCTTCTACTATGAAATAAACATTCTCACCATCTATATAACAATCCTTGACAGGAACATTTGTTATATTTTCAAACAGATTCAAAAGCCTTATTGTATCCATGTTAAATACTATTGTCATTTTTGCTCCCTTCTATCGCCAGTACACCAACTGAAAATGGCTTACCACAAAATAGTCCCAAATTTACATTATCATCTGGGTATTCTTTAACATCAACTCCTGAAAGTTTTGCATTATAAACGATATTATCCAATTTATCCTTTGGTATATTATTTGCATAAACAACTAACTTTAATTGTTTTACCTTTATTTTCTTTATAACTTTATTATACCCCATTATCACTTTATTATCTTTTATTGCATCTTTTATGATTTTTTTTAATTCCACTAATCTTCACCTACTTTTGCAACTAAATCAAACATTCCTGTACCAACTGGTATCTGTTGATTAATCATAACATTTTCAAATATACCACTAAAATCATCTTTTTCGTTTCGAACTGAAGCTTTTACCAAATGTTTTAATGTTTCTTCAAAGCCAGCTTTTGTCAAAACAGATGATTTCATTCCAGCAACCCCATATCTTCCAACTGCTTTTATTTCACCAGTGAATAACATAATGTCGGCAATCAACATTATATGTCTTTCATCTACATTTAGTCCCTGCTGAGACAATGTTTCATTTATTTCTCTAATTAATGATCCCCTAGCTGCTTCTATCCCCAAAATTTCTCGAATCTCATGAGGATTATTTGTATAGCATTTTTTAAAATCGACTTCATTCATTTCAATTATTTGAGAAAAATTAGAACCAAAAGTTTTAACAACCCAATCCTTTCCTTCTTTTATAATAACAGCAGTTATTATTTTACTTACACCAGAAACAGTCAAATCGAGTATTTTATTTTTCAATTTTTGTAAATCTCTTATAGTTAATTCTTCCTCATCTGATCCAGCAGTGATAATGTTTTCTCTGATTTTGAATTTTATTTTTTTGAATTTCTCATTTATTTTTTCAACAATTTCTTTCATTTCTGATTTCTTAATTTTTTTAAGCTTTATCTGAATTTTTTTATTTGTCAAATCCAAAGATATAGAATCCAAAAATATTTTAAGTTTCTTCTCTTTTATTTTTTTAGCAAAACTTTCAGCCCCTTTTTCCGTGTTAAACTCTTTTTTAAGATAAATAGTCATAATAGGTGTAGTTGGTTCTTTTCTAGCATCAAATATTTCTATCAGACGAGGTAAACCAAGTGTAACTTGTAATCCAGCTGAACCAGCAAAATGATAAGTACGCATAGTCATCTGAGTTGCTGGTTCTGACAATGACTGAGCAGCAATTATCCCTATAGCCTCTCCAGGTTCAAATGAATTTTCAAGACATATTTCTTTCAATGAATCAATCAATTTAGATTTTTCTGAGGAATTGATTTTTTTAAGATCACAAACTCTATCTATTTCTTCCAAAATTTTATTTGTTAAAAATTCTTCATTTTTTAACGAGTTCTTTTGCGATTCTTTCAACATTGATTCCACCTTTTTGTATTTTTGATGGATCCAACCCATCTTCTCCGGGGATAAATTGTATTATTTTATTAGCACTATCTCTTACAGTCCCATCATAACAAACTTTTAAATCTTTTAGTGCCCCAACTAATCTTCTTTCTAAATAACCGCTATGTCTTGTTTTCAAAGACTTATCCATCAGCCCTTCCCTACTATTCATTGCATCAAAAAAGAACTCAAATGGCGTAAGGCCTTGCCTATAACCATGAGTGACAAATCCCTTTGATTCTAAACTTTTGTCCCCTCTTTTGAAATGAGAAAATGTCCTATCAAAATAACCTATATTGATTCTTTCACCCTTTATTGTTTCTTGGCCAATTAAAGCTGAAGACTGAACTATGTTGACTATACTTCCTCTTGATCCACTTTTTGCCATTAAAATAATGTTGTTTTCTGGCATATCCTTTTTCACAACATCTGTAACTTTGTTCAATACTTCTGCGAGTTCTTTCTTAACTAAAACTTCAAGAGTTTCTTCTGCAGTTTTTCCAACAATCAAATTGATTTTGTCGTTTTCAAAATCTTTGATTGTTTTATTTATAACATTTTTTGTATCTTTCAATAATTTTTCTATTTTAATTCTTGCATTTTCAGTTAAATCATGGTCTGAAAGGGAAATTGTAAAACCATAAATAGAAAGTATTTCAATTGAAAGCTTTGTTACATTAAATAAGAATTTCTTAGCATAAACATGGCCGTATTTTTTATCAATTTCATCGAGTATTTTTCCCCTAAATGCCGCCAAAGCTCTTTCATCTATCGTTCCTTTAATTAATTTACCATTCTCGATTACAACATTATCGCTCTTTCCTTCATACTCAAAATTGAAGCCTTTTGGCAAGAATAAGCTGAATATTTCTTTACCCGTGAAAGAATTTTTATTCGGAATTCCTATATCAATATCACACGCCCTAACAATATTAACAGTCTCTTCTCGTGTAAACATTTTATCTTCATTTGTTAATAAGTAAAAACCTGTAATGTAATCATTTTTAACACCAATTATAGGTCCACTAAATCTAGGACTTCTCATTTGCATTCCAACTGATGATAATAATTCGGTTTCTGTTTGAGCTTCTATTGTTTGGGGTACATGAATATTCATTTCATCCCCATCAAAATCTGCATTATAAGGTGCACAAACAACTGGATTTAAACGAAATGTCTTATATGGCATTACTTTTACTCTGTGCCCCATCATGCTCATTCTATGCAGAGAAGGTTGCCTGTTAAAAATTACCCAATCACCGTCTTTTAATTGTTTTTCTGCTATATATCCTGGTTCAATCTCTTCTGATATTTCTTTTTTATTAAGTTCTGTTATTTTTTTCCTCATGCCATCAGGCCTTATGACATAATTGACAGTTGGCCAATCAGGATAATTGTTTATCAATTTTTGAAGATATTTTATATTTCTTTCTCCAACAGCAACAGGTGTTGTTAATTCTTTTGCAATTAGTGTTGGGATCCCGACTTCATCTATATCTATCATAGGATCTGGGCTAACGACAGTTCTAGCAGAAAAATTAACTCTTTTACCAATTAAGTTATGCCTAAATCTACCATCCTTTGCTTTTAATCTTTGTGTTAAAGTTTTTAAAATCCTTCCTGACCTATGCCTGGCTGGAGGAACACCTGTTATTTCATTATTTATGTAGGTTGCAATATGATATTGAAGTAATTCCCATAAATCTTGAATTATAAAATCTGGTGCACCCAAATCTATGTTTTCTTTTAATCTTTTATTTATTCTGACTATATCAACCAATTTATGTGTCAAATCATCTTCAGATCTCTCACCTGTTTCCAGAGTGATAGAAGGTCTTACCGTAACTGGAGGAACTGGAAGTAAACTAATGACAAAATATTCTGGTCTTGTATTTTTTATACCAAAATAAGAAACTAAATCTCCATCTGTTATTTTTTGCAATCTTTCCCTCACTTCAACTTGTGTTAATATTGTAGCTCCTTCAGTAAAAGATGTTGGCTTAATAAATTTTATTTTCTTTTGTTTTTCTCCACAGTATGGGCATTTATTTTTCATAATAGTTTTTAACTTTTTTATTGATTTCTTACCTTTTTTGAATTTTTCTAAACCTACCTCATCAGCAAGAATTCTCCCACATTTTCGGCAAGTCAAAAGAAGTAAATTATATATTAATTTAGAATAATGAACGTTAACTATTGGCCTTGTTAACTCCAAAAAACCAAAATGGCCAGGGCAATCTCCAATTGATGCACTGCATGTTCTGCATCTCAATCCAGGATCAATTGTACCTAACCTTGGATCCATCAATCCTCCTTCTACCGGGTAACCTTCTTGGTCATATAATTCAGTCTTAGTGATTTTGGCTACTGCCATCTTTTTAACAATTTCAGGCTTTAATACACTAAATTCAATTCTGTCTATCATATTAATCCTCTTTTACAACTACTTTTGGATATATCAACATACTTTTTAGTTCATCTAACAAAAGTTTGAATGCATATGCCATCTCTACATCTTCGATTTTTGATTCTCCACAAACAGGGCAAAATTTCTTGTCTTTAATCCTGTCATAAATAGCAGGCAAACCACACTCCTTGCATATAAAAACGGTTGTTTTATCAACATCAAATCTCTCTTTGAGCAACAAAGATGCTCCATGTGCAATTAAACAGTCTTTTTCCATCTCCCCCAATCTAAGTCCACCTCTTTTAGATTTTCCTTCTGTTGGCTGTTTTGTTAATAATGCTACAGGCCCCCTTGACCTTGCATAAATTTTATTGGAAACCAAATGATCTAGTTTTTGGTAGAACACATTTCCAATTAATATATCTTGCCTATATTTTTCACCTATTTCTCCATTATAAAGGGTTTCCTTTCCACTATCATTAAACCCATGCTTCTCTAATGTTTTTTTCAGATATTCTTCTGAAATTGGGTGAAAAGCCGAACTTAACATTTTTTTACCTTCTAAAGCACAGACTTTTGCCCCCAAAATTTCTAAAAGCTTACCCATAGTCATTCTTGATGGAACACCGTGTGGATTGAAAATAATGTCTGGAATAACACCGTCTTTTGTAAATGGCAAATCTTCTTCAGGAACAATTAAACCAATAACACCTTTTTGGCCATGCCTACTTGCAAACTTATCTCCAGTTTCTGGTTTTTTGAGATCCCTGACAACAACTTTAACAAGTTTATTGCCATGCACACTTTCTGTTACAAATACTCTGTCAACTATTCCATTTTGGCCATGCCTTAATTTAACAGAAGTTTCTCTGATATTTTCTAAATCTGTAATAAACTGGTCTAAACTTCCCAAAAATCTTAAAGGGGATGTTTTTCCAACAATTATTTGTTCATTCTCTAATTGCGTTTCTGGATCTACAATTCCATCTTCTGGAAGATGCTTATAAGCATCTTCACCAGCATAACCTCTTACACCTGGTTCAGGAATTCCAATAACATCCTCCTGACCACCCATATATATTTTCTCTTCAGCATCATAAGTCCTTAAAAGATAACTCCAGAATAATCCTCTTTCTATAGAAGATTTATTCATAACTATAGCATCTTCAATATTGAAACACTTATAAGACATAACAGCAACAACTATATTTTGGCCGCTTGGATGATTTTCATAATTGAGGACATCATTAATATGAGTTTTAATGAGAAAATCTTGAGGGTAAACTAAAATATTAGTTTTAGTATCAGCTCTTTTTAGAAAATTAGTAGAAAAAACACCAATAGCTTGACCAACCATTTTAGACCCAAAATTTACTCTATCCCCACGGTTAAATTCAGGAAATGGAACAAAACATGTTGATATACCAAGAATAACTAAAGGATCAATTTCGAGATGTGTATGCTCGTTTGTTAAATCATCAGGCTTCAAAGCTACATATGCATTTTCCTCTTCTTCTGCATCCAAATATTCAATAATTCCTTCTTGAATCAAATCACGCCATGAAATTTCTTTTTTCTGAATTTTTTCTAAATGTTCCTTAGTTAATTTTGGTTGGCCATTTTCTACCACTATTAATGGCCTTCTTATTCTACCAGTATCAGTAACTATTTTTATTTCATCCAAATAGTCAAGATAAGAAATATTGATTTGATTTGATATTTTGTTTTTTCTTCTCTTTTCTTTTATAAATTCTACTATTTTTTTAGGTTCATTTGTTGCCCCAAGATATTTTCCATCCATAAATACATCAGTCATATCATTCACCCATCTTCTTCAATATAGCATCAAGAAGTAACTTTTCGTCTTTTTCTGGAATACCAGTTGTTACTTGAGCCATTAGTGCCAAATATTTTCTTAAACCAATTGTAGCCCCCTCTGGTGTTTGTGAACAATCTAATCTACCCCAGTGAGTTGGATGCAATTCCCTGGCTTTGAAATGCTCTTGAGTTGATGTTAATGGGGAAAGAACATTTCTGACATGAGATATTGTTTTAATATAACTGTCCCTCTCTAACCTCTGTGAAACACCGGTTCTTCCACCAACCCATGATCCTATAGCTATCGCAGAACATATTTGATTTGTTAAAACGTTTGACTCGACTATAGATGGCAGGGGGGGAAATCTTCCTCTTCTAGTTAATTTTTGATAATTGTAATTAATTCTTGTTATTAAACCCCATTTTCCAAGCAGAATTGATCTAAGCAAAATCTCCAGCAAATCTCCGACTAATTTTACTCTTTTGTTTGAATAATGATCTAAATCATATTCAGGTATTTTTTTAAGATGACATTTTAAAATTCTTTCAATCGCTTTTCCAAGGAATAATGCCTTTTCTTTTCTATCCTTTTTATCTTGGCCCAGATGTGGTAATAAATATCTGTCTATAGTTTTTTGAGCTCTTTCTATTTTATATTCCTTTTGTGGTATCCTTAGATGAGATCCTATTTCTTCAATTGCCTGTTCAATCGTTGATGATTCAGTTTCAAAAAGATTAGAATAAAATTCTTGTTGAACATCTGGATCAGATGATATAGCATCAATTATTTCTTTATCAGATTCAAGACCTAAAGCCCGAAGAAGAATAATAGCCGGAAGCTTATTTATGTTTGCAAAATTTATTCTGACTATTCCATCTGTTCTTCTTTCAATTATATGCCTTTGAACATACCCGTCTTTTGAAGAATGTATTCTTGCAGTTTCTGTTATATTAGCTATGTTTGACTTTTCAACGATAATTCTGTTTGTAGATATCTCTTCTATTAAAACCAAAACTCTTTCTGTCCCATTAATAATAAAGTAACCTCCTGAATCATCTGGATCTTCACCGGCTTCTATAAGCTCCATTTCACTCATTCCTGAAAGTGGGCATATTTTAGATTTAACCATAACTGGTAAATCCCCAAAGTTGACAAACATTGTTTCACTTTCTATACCATTTAAAACAGGTGTCATCTCGATATACATTGGCGCTGCATATGTTAGATTTCTCATCCTTGCTTCTGAAGGAAAAATATCCCTAACTGACCCATCTGCCTCTTTCACAGAAGGTCTTCCAATTTTAAATTTACCTAATTTTATTTTAAATTCACCGATATCAGGAACTTCCGGAGTAATTTCTTTAATTTGTTTAATTATTTTCGGTATTCTTGTTGCAATAAAGTCATTGTAAGATTCTACCTGAAATTCAACAAAACCTTCATCCTTAACAAATGAGTCTAACAATATTTTAAAGCCATCTATCTCAATATTTTTTTGACTATTATCTATCTTCTCATCTTTTTCATTATCATTATCTTTCAATTAATCACCAATTTCAGCGCCCTGGAGGGGATTTGAACCCCTGTCCTGGGAGGTCTGCCTAGAAACAAAAAATTATGATTAAGTTGACAGTCCCAGATGATAGACCTAGCTACACCACCAGAGCAGGTTGTTTTAGAAATATTACTTTTAGAAGAAAATTTTTGGGATTGGTTTTCGTAAATCAATAGGCAACACCGGAAATTATAAATAGTTGGCAACTTCCTGAATTTCCCGCCCAAAGGCAGTACATTCCAAATCACTAAAAGGTTTAACTTCCGTGTTCGAATGAGAACGGGTGTTTCCCTTCCGTTTTGGTCGCCAACTTTATTACTTTATACCAATAT
>CAYZVE010000009.1:0-15802 GCA_964481805.1 uncultured archaeon
GACTATATAGTTTAATTTAATTAATCAGTTGATTAAGCAAACATAATATTTATAAACTACTTTCTTCTATTTGTTTTATGTGTTCAAACATGAGTTATACCAATTTGAGGTCTGCGTTTGATTCATTCTTTAATCAAGAAGAGGGTAAGAGATATGTTAGACAGGTGCTTGATGGTAAAAAATATATTAGAATAAATCTTGATGAAATTGATTCTGATGTTGCCCACGATTTTATAAATAAGGCAGTTAAATTTGGAATACGTGAAATTACTGAGGCGTTAGATGATGCTGTTCGTGTAATGAATGGAAGTATGGATAATGTTGAAGTTGGATTTGTTGGTGAATGCATTCCATTAGTTAAAGGACATGAAATTGGTTCTGAACATATTGGAAAATTAATTAGAGTTAAAGGCATTGTTAATCAAACGCATTTTATTAAACCTATGGCTATTGAAGTGGTTTTTAAATGTCGTGAATGTGGTGCAATAACTCAAGGTATAATACAAGAAAGTCCATTTATATTGTCTAGTCCACCGAGAAAATGTGAAGGTTGTGACGAAAGAGTTTCATATGATATTGTAGAAGAAATGAGTACTTATATAGATAGTCAAGAATTTACGCTTCAAGAATCATATGAAGATATTTCTGGTAGGGTTCCTCAACGAATTAAAATGATTACTTTTAAGAAACATCTTATTAATAAAGTTTATTGTGGGGACTCAGTAGAAATTTTTGGCATTGTTAAAGTTATTCCAACATATAGAGAAAGGAAAAAGTCAAGATTAAATATTACTTATATTGATATATATGCATTAAAAAAATATAGTAGAGACCCAGAAACTATGGAGATTGGTTTAGAGGAAGAACAAGAGATTATTTCTCTTTCTAAAGAACCAGATATTTATGAACGACTTATAGAAAATCTGGCTCCATCTATATATGGATGGAAAAAATGCAAAGAAGGCTGTTTATTAGCAATGGTTGGTGGCATGACTAAACACAAAAAAGATATTACCATTAGAGGGAATATACACGTTTTAATGGTTGGAGATGCATCAACTGGTAAAAGTCAACTTTTAAAAACCGTAGCTGAATTGTCTCCCAGAGGATTGTATGCAAGTGGAAAAGGAGTTTCTGGAGTTGGATTGACAGCGGCGTTAACTAAAGACCAAGATGGAGAATGGGTTATAAATGCTGGAGTTTTAGTACTTGCTAATAATGGTGTAGCATCTATTGATGAAATTGATAAAATGAATCCAGATGACAGAGTTAACATTCACGAAGCAATGGCTCAACAAACCGTTACTATTTCAAAGGCTGGACTTCACAGTACTTTAATGGCTAGGACGGCTGTGATAGGGGCGGCGAATCCTGCTTTTGGAAAATATGATAAAACAAAATCGGTATTTGAGAACCTTTCAAAGTTTCCGCCAACATTATTTAGTCGTTTTGATTTAATATTTATTTTGATTGATGAACCAAAAAAGGATATGGAAGACGAAAAAGTTTTAGAAAGAATTGAAAGTGAAGAGCCTCAAATTGAAATGATTAATCGTGATTTATTTAAGAAATATATTGCTTATGCGAAAGGAGTAAAAACAAAATTATCAGTAGAGGCAAAAGAAGAACTTAAAAAGTTTTTTTTGGGTGTAAGAAAACAAACGAGAAAAAATGGAGATGCAGACCGTATTCCAATAACTTTTAGGCAGTATGAAGCTTTAATTAGATTGTGTGAGGCTCATGCTCGCATTTTACTTAAGAAAGAGGCGGATTTGGAAGATGCTAAAGCGGCAATTAGAATTTTTGGTGAGTTTTTGGAAGATATAAATTTTGATTTTGAAGGGATGGAAACTGGAAAGCCTAAAAGTCAATTAGACATTGAAAAATTAATATATGGTATAGTAAAACAGCATCAAGAAATATATGGTATCTCACATAATGATGTAATTAACAAAGCTAAACTGACAATAAAAGATGAAAAGAAAATTGTAAAAACCGTTGCGAATTTGTTAAATGCTGGTCAAATTATGATACAGAGTTATGATGACCGTGGAAACCCTTGTTATAGGACAGCTACCTAATTAACCGTAAGATTTATAAAGATGAATAATTCTATAATTGTTAGTGACTGAAAATGAAGATGGCAATAGTAACTGAACTCACTCAACCGTTTCAATGGAATAAAGTATGGACTGAAGAACGCAGATTAAAAAATAATGTTATCGTTGAATCAGTAAATGTTATTTCTTATTTAACGGTTGAATTAAATTCAGATATAGTTGGAAACGCAGATTTAATATTTGTTTATTGTTCTAGAACATGTAAAGGCGGAGAATGGTTTAGACTTCCGCTTGAAGTCAAAAAATTTATGAAACCAAAGGCAAAAATGATAGCTCAATTTGACTCAGAATTTATTTGGCTTATTAATCCAGAAGGGGTTCAATGGGATTCTAAAAGGGATTTAGAACAATATAAAGGTGTTTCTCCCCAAAAATTTTTTGAAGAAAATAGAGTTTTAGATGTTGCAGATGCATATTTTACTGTTCTAGAGAACCCGTTTTGGGCTAGATATACTAAAAAACCAGTATATTATATGCCACTTCCACAGTTAATTAGGTATCCGTTAACTATTAATAAAATGAATCGAGAAAAAGAAGGCAAAACTATAGCAGTTCTTCGTCATTCTGCTAGGGGAGCTTCAATAAAACATATAATTCAAAATGTTATAAACCCTCTTAAGAAGGCAGTTTTTGTCTTTAGTTGTCTTCCAAATCAATTTTTAGTTGGAAAACGATATATAGACACCCTTCAAAAATGTTATATTGGGATTGACGATGCAGAAGGATATGCTGGTTGGTCACGTTTTACAATGGAATGTGGGCTTCTCGCAATTCCGTGTGTTGGCTCAACTTATGCCACCAAATTATTCTTTCCAGAACTTTACACAAAACATAAAGATTATGTAAAACAGCGTGAACTTGTACAGAGACTTTATGAAGATAAAAAATTTTATAAGAAAGTGGCTGAAGAAGGCAGAAAACGAGTTCTTGAACATCTAGATTCAGATAAGCTCTGTCAAAGATTTGTTCGGATAGCTAAAGAAATAGGTGTTTAAGTTGACCAGAAAATTTATAAATGTGTTAGCCTTAATAAAAGGAAGGTATTTAAATGAGAATGAAACTAAACTTTGAAAGAATTTTAATTGTTGAACCCCATCCAGATGATGGAATAGTTGGTGCGGGTGGAACAATAGCTAGAATTAAGCGTGAAAATCCAACTTGTCAAATAAAGTTAATTTATATGTCTCCATGTACTGAAGACCCAAAAAACAAAGGTCATATTGAAGACCATAGAAAGGTATGCAAATTTTTGGGCATTGATGAAGTAATCGAAGAATCAATGCCTAGAGATAGCTATTTGGAAAATAATAAACAAGAAGTTCGAGATATTCTTTGGAAAATCAGAGAAGAATTTAATCCAGATTTGGTTTTTTGCTCTTCGTCACATGAAGAATTTCATCAAGACCATTCCGTGGTCGGAGAGTGTGTCGAAACTATTTTTCGTGACACCTCAACAATTTTGGCTTATGAGGTATTAAGAAGTTCAAATTTCAATCCTAATTTTTATGTAATTTTGTCTAAAGAAGATGTAGAAAAAAAGATAAACGTTATTAAATGTTATAAAAGTCAATTAAAGACTAGACCATACTTTTTTTCTAAAGAAATATTTGAATCATATTTGATAATGCGTGGAGCACAAGCTAAGACAAAATGGGCGGAGAGTTTTAAATTAATTAGAGGGCGAGTTTAGTTATGATTACTGAAGAAGATAAAAAGAAAGTTAAAATTAGAACTGAAACAACGGATAAATCATCTAAGGAGCATTTTGAGAAGTTCTTAAAGAAATTTGAGGAAGAAAAACCAATTTTAAAATATTTTTATAACTCTTCTAAAAATGAGATTAACAAATATTACAAAAGAAAAAAGTTATTAACCACTTCCAAAGTTAACCCACTCCTTGTAATTTTTTCGGTTAGAGATATTGAAGGAGTAAATGATGCATTTAATGAGATAGATTTTATTGATAAACTTTGGATTAAGAATTTTAAAGATAAGGAAGCTCAAGAAGAATGTGTAAAATGGATTGCTAAACATCCAGAATATACTCATATAATTTTGACGTCTGACGATATTTTAATTACTTCATTAATGGTTAAGAAATTACTTGAGGATATTCTCATTTACGATTTTCCAGTTTTAACTGGATGTTGTAATACATGTGGAATGTATAGAGAGGTTGTTAAGACACTTGATTGTCAATGGTGTATTAGAGGTGAAAAACATCCATATATAAATGTCACATTTGATAAAGTTGTGAATTGGGATAATCCAATTCTTATTACACGTCCCAAGACTAAATTTTTCCATTGGATAAAGGAAAGTTGGAGAAAACGAAATCAGAGAATTAGAAAAGTGTGGTTTAGTGGGCTTGCTCTTGGAATTATTAGAAGAGATATATTTGATAAATGGCAGATAAAACCAAATCTTCTTAAGACATATATAAAAAATGGTAAAATTTACGAGTATAATAATTATTCATATGATTTTTCGCTTGCGGTTTGGCTTCATAAACATAAAATATTTCAATTTTGTGATTTGGGAGTTAAATCTAGACATTTTGGTACACATCATAATAAATTAAAAATTGGAATTGAAAAGTCCGAAGTGGTCTTTGATAAAGCAAAAAAGAAATTGAGTGAAGTAATTCCTAAATTATCCAGAATTTTGATTTGTACACCATTTAATAATGAGAGTCACTCTCTTAATAAATATATTAAATCTATAATAAATATTGATTACCCAAAAGAACTTATAGATTTAGTATGGTATGAAAATGATAGCGTGGATACCACATGGATAAAATTAGTATTTTATTTTAAAAAGGTTTCAAAAAGATATAATTATAATTCAATAAAGTTATTTAGAAAAGATTTTGGGTTAAGTTTTGGTAAGATTTCTGTAGAGGATTTTGGTAGAGGAGAAAATCCCCATGCTGGAAAAAATTATTTACATAATTATAAAGAAGTCCTTGAAAGGGCTGCGAGATTAAATAGTATTTATAATTACTTTTTTGATTTGGTAAATCGTAAATATAGATATTTGATGATAATTATGGCTGATATTATTGTTCCTAATAATATTATTGAAAGGTTTCTTAAGGGTTTTAGAGAACACAGAGATGCGGGTTGGGTGGGTGGTGTTCATCATACAAGGTACCCACTATCTAGTTTGGCGGGTCCTCTTACTGTTAAAAGAGGGTTATGGTCAACTATGACTGATAAGGAACTTATTAAATTAAAGGAAGAAAGAAATGTTGTATTTGAATGTGGAATGACTGGTCATGCTTGGATGATGCCTTCTAGACTTATTCGTAAAGGAGCTAGACCATCTTTTTCAACCTGTGAATTGGTCGCTCCAATGATTTATAAATTGTGGGAATTAGGATATAGAGTATATTGTGATATAGATGTTTATCTTAAACATATTTCTTTGGATGGAAAAATTTATCGGCATAGTATATATGATGAAGTGGAGAAAAAGAAAAAAATTAAAGGGGTGGAAGGTTCTGTTGAAATAAAAGAAGAAAAATTAATTGAGAAAACGGGAGTAACTGAAAAAGCCAATTTTAATGAATTAGAGGAATATTTGATTTTTGTTGAACGAAATTTAAATAACGGAATTATTCCAGATAGACCAAGGGAAGATGAATTAGTTACGGATAACATTTATAAGGAACTTCTAACACAAGAAGATTGGGATAGACTATATGGTAAGTGGCGGAAATATATAGAAAAGGGACATCAATGGGCACGAATGGAAATAATAAATAGAAGGTTTAAATCATGAAGAAGTTAACTAGAAACGATGTTGATTTGGCTACATTATATCATTATCTTAAGACATTAAAATTACGGAATCCACCAAATGCTATAATTCCACCGCCGATAAAAGAATATGAAGAGTATAAATATCTGCTTAATGTTGACCAGCCATATAATGAATCAAAGGATTATTGGGGCAAATCAGTTGATATGATTAAAATTGCTATTAGAAAATCTCTGGAAGAGTGGGGACATATAAAACGTGTCGGAATTTGGCTTTCTGGCGGATTTGATTCTGCATTACTTCTTAAACTCACTTCCGATATTATTGGACCAGAAAAAGTTAGAGGTTATAATGTAATTTGGAGTGAAAATAAAAATGAATTAGAATATGCACAAACCATCGTAGATTATGTGGGTACAAGTATAAAGATTGTTAGGTGTGATATGAATCAAATTATTCCATTATTTAAAGAATCCTGTTTGCTCTTTCGTGCTCCAACATGGTGTCCACAAGTTCTTTATTTGGCTAAAATTTGTGCTGATGATGGTACTAATAAGGTTTTTTGTGGTCTTGGTTTAGATGCGTTGTCTGGTGGAGAATATAATCAAGCTACAGCTAAAACCAAAGAGGAATTTAGAGCAGTAACATTATCATTAATGGATAGACAGCGAGATTATATATGGGCTAACAAATATCATGCAAAAGGATATGTAGATTTAAAGATGCCTTTTTTCGATAGAGGTTTAGTCAATTATATGTTAAGTTTACCTAAAGAACATAAAGTTAAAGATATGATGACTAGAATTCGTTTACGAGATGAAGTTGCCGACCTTGGTATATTGCCAGCTAAAATTGCTACATATGGGAAGGTGGCGGGAACCAAAAGGGGTTTTGGACCAGATTGGAATGAATATTTATCTGGAGAATACAGCAATTGGGCATCTGATTTTAATCCAGAACAATATATAAATATAAATATGGTTAATAGAAATTGGAGAACTGCTGGTTTTTGGACAAAGCTTCCGTTGATTTCCACATGTAAATTCTATGAGTTATTAGATGAGGGAAGGTTTATTGCCTAAAATAGTTTTTGTTATTGGTACTCGTCCACAATATATTAAGTCAAGTATTATAATTAATCAATTGATTAAATTGGGGATTCCGTTAAAAGTAATTGATACTGGACAACATTATGACGCAAATTTGTCAAAGGTTTTTCTTGAAGAACTTAAATTTCCAGATGTAATAAATCTTAACGTTGGTTCAGCGAGAACTCATGGAATTCAAACCGCAAAGATAATTGTGAGAGCGGAAAGATGGCTTCTTAAATTAAATCCAAAACTAGTTATTGTTGTTGGTGATACTAATAGTACGCTTGGAACGGCTATAACTACATCAAAACTTAACATTCCAATAGCACATTTAGAGGCTGGATTACGAAGTTATGATATGAGTATTCCAGAAGAAATTAATCGGGTAGTTACCGATGTTCTCTCTACCATTCTTTTTTGTCCTTCATATAAAAGTGTAAATAATTTATTAGAAGAACATGTTTCGGGACGGATATATTGGACTGGAGATACAATGTATGATGTCTTGCGTAAACATTTACCAATTGCCAGAAAACGAAATACATTAATTAAATATGGAATTGATTACGATTATGCATTAGCGACAATTCACCATTCGTTTAATACTGACAATCCTAAAAGATTGAAAAGTATTTTATCTGGTTTAGAGAAATCTGGTTTGGATATTATTTTTCCCATTCATCCTAGAACTAAAAAAATGATGAAGTGGTTCGGGATTCATAAAAAATCTAGTAATATTCATTTTCTTTCTCCAGTTAGTTATTATGATATGCTTAATTTAATTCGCAAATCAGAAATGGTGATTACCGATTCTGGTGGATTACAGAAGGAAGCCTTTTGGTTGCGAAAGCCGTGTATAACTCTTAAAGAGGATACAGTTTGGAACGAAACTGTTGACTTGAATGCAAATACGCTTGTTGGTGCTAACAAAGGTAGTATTATAAAAGCGATTAAAAACTGTTCAAGTTTTCCAAGACGAATCACTCAACCATATGGAAAAGGTAACGCTTCAGAGATAATAATAAGAATTCTGAGGTCACTTGTATGAAAAAAGTTTTAGTAGTTGGACTTGGTGAAGTTGGACTTCCATTATATGAAATAATAAAAGAAAGTAATAAATTTAAAGTTTATGGATATGATATAGATGTTAAGAAACGACAGCGATTAAATCAGCCATGGACACTACCAAGGAAATTTGATATAATCCATATTTGTCTGCCATGTAAAGATGATATGCAATTCTGCCAAATTGTTCTTGAGTATATTTCTAATTATCGTCCTGACCTTCTGATAATAAATAGTACGGTACCGTCTCATACCACATCAACAATAGCGAAATATGCTGAATGTTTGATAGTTCATTCTCCAATTCGTGGAATGCATAAAACTATGAAACGAGATATTAAACGCTATACTAAATTTGTTGGTCCAATAACCGAAGAGGCTGGATTAGCCGCTAAAGAGCATTTTGAGATGATTGGATTGAAAGTTAAAGTTTTAGGAAAAGCGGTAGATACGGAACTTGGAAAACTTGTTGAGACTTCCTATACAGCGTTACAGATTGCGAGTTGGCAAGAATTTCATAGGATAGCTATAGCGGCTGGTGCAGATATAGATGGTGTGGCTGAATTAACTGATGATGTTGAGGCTAGAAAATACGTTCAAATTGGTCCAGTATGGTTTCCAGATATTATGCGTGGTCATTGTCTAATTCCAAATTTAAAATTGTTACTTAAAACTTATGATTCTAAATTGTTTAAGGAAGTTCTAAAATCTAATAAAAAAAGAGAGGGAGAGCTTAATAATGAAGAGATATTAGAAGGAACAGAAAAATTAAAAGAGAGATTTAGAAAGAATGCCAAAAAATTTAAGAGTGGGGAAACCTATGATTGATTTCTTGGTTATTTGGTTAATTGTGGTCTTTGTCTTTGCATTATATATTGGAACTAGACGACCTACATGGAAAAAGGGCAATGGAATAATAACGAAAAATGCAAAAGTTGGCAATGGAACTACTGTTTGGCATTATGTTAATTTATTTAATTGTGATATTGGAACCGATTGTATCATCGGTTCGTATTCTGAAATAGGTGGAATAATAGGTGATAGATGCAAAATAGAATGTGGTGTTTTTATACCAAAAGGTGTAGTTATAAGTGATGAAGTTTTTATTGGACCGCATGTTTGTTTTACAAATGACAAATTTCCAAGGATTCTAGAAGATTGGAAGATTAGTGAGACTTGGGTTAAAAAAGGAGCAAGTATTGGTGCTAACGCCACTATAAGATGTGGAGTAACTATTGGTGAATATGCAATGATTGGTTGTGGGGCAATAATTACTAAAGATGTTCCAGATTATGCAGTGGTTGTTGGGACAAATAAAATTATAGATGATGTTAGAAACCGCAAAACTTAAATAGTTGGTTTGTCTAAACCTTCTTAGATTAAAATGTTAAAAGATAAAGTTATTTTAATAACTGGTTCTTCTAGGGGAATAGGTAGAATATTAGCTAAGGAATTTGCAATGTTAGGTTGTCAAGTCATAATAAATTATCACACAAACAAAAAAGCCGCTTTGGAAACCGTTAAAGAAATAAAAGAATATTCAACAAAATATTTACCAAATCCCATGATTATTAAGGCAGACGTTTCTAATGAGAATGATGTTATTAGGATGATTACAGAAATTATTACTAAATATGGTAGAATAGATATTCTAGTTAATAATGCTGGAATTTATAAGAATGCAATATCGTGGAAAATGAAGAGGGAAGATTGGGATAAGGTTTTAGCTGTTAATCTTACTGGACCATTTCTCTGTATAAAACATGTTCTCCCTATTATGAGAAGAAATAGATGGGGACGAATTATAAATATCAGTTCTGTTCTCGGTCAAATTGGTGCGGTTGGTGGATGTAATTATGCCACTTCTAAATCTGGTCTATTTGGACTTACTAAGTCAATAGCTAAAGAAGTGGCGAGATTTAATATTACTGTAAACTGTATTGTACTTGGTTATTTTAAATGTGGAATAGGACTTGAAATGCCAAAGAAAATTATTGATTGGGTAATTGAAAATACTCCTTTAAAACGGCTTGGAAATCCTAAAGAAATTGCAGAGTTAGCAGTATTTCTTTGTAATGGTGCAGATTATATTACTGGACAAATAATTCATATTAACGGCGGGTTATATGTGTGATTGTTGCGGATAAAAAAATTATTGGAAAAAATGTAAAAATAGGTTCGGGCGTTATCATTAAAGGTAAAAAAGTAAAGATAGGAAACGATGTTAAAATTGGAAATAATACTAAAATATATTCATTAGATATTGAAATCGGAGATAGGACGAGATTTGATGGTGACAGCCGAATAATTGCATATGACAAATTTAAAGTGGGAAAAGATTGTATTATAAGACGAAATGCACGTTTTAAAGCTAGAACAATAGAGATAGGTAACCATTTCTTTTCTGATGATAATCCACGCCCACTTATATTTGGTGGTGGCGGGTCGGACTATCCAACCGCACATCTTAAGATAGGGAATAGATGTGTAATTCACGATACGTATATAAATGTTTGTATGCCCGTCATAATCGGTGATGATGTTGGTCTAAGTCCCAATTCTTCAATATTAACTCATGGATTCTGGAATTCAGTAATTGAAGGATATAACAGTAAATTTGCTGGAGTTAAAATTGGCAATAACTCTTTTGTAGGTTACGGAGCGACAATATTAATGGGTGTAACTTTAGGAGATTATGTAACTGTTGGGGCTAAAGCTGTAGTAACCAAAAGTTTTCCTTCCAATTCTGTTATAGTTGGCGTTCCAGCAAAAATGATAAAGAGTGGACAGAAACAATTAACACTTGAAGATAAAGTTAAAATAATGAGAGAAATTCTTAAAAGGTATTTCGAGTTACTTAAAGATAAAATAGACAGAGTAGCTTTTGATGAAACTGATTATACTTTTATGATTTTTGGTAAATATAAAGAAGAAAAGTTTATTATAATCCTAGTTCTTTCACCGATAACTCATGTCCCACTTCCATTTATGGCGAGGGAAATTATTTTAAGTTTTAGAAATGAAAAAATTTCTAAAGATGATTATCTTATAAACCTTTCTAATTATACATGGAAGGGTAAAGAGGACGAAATTACTGATGATTTGAGAGATTTTCTAAGAAAATACGGCATCAGAATATTCTCAAAACGGTGGTTTAAATCCATTCCATCAAAAAGTAAAAGGGAACTTGAATTATTATAACCGCAACCTTTAAATAATCCACTATAACTATTCTAATTGATGTCTCTATGAAATTAAAAGATGAAATTGGAATAGAACAGGAATGTTTTCTCTTAGATAAGAAAGGTCAGATAGTAGAGCCGAAACTTTATGGTTTTCCTTTTGATGAATATGGTTTTTTGGTTGAGATACGCACTCAACCGCATACTAATGAGAAATCACTTATGACAGAATTAATAAAACTAACGAATGCTCATCGTGCTCAAGCTGAGGAATTAGGATTTAAACTTCATTTTGTTCATAGAATGAAATTGTCATCAGATTTTGTAAAAAGACTTGCGGTAAAATATGCTTGGGATTGTTTAAAGGATAAAACTGCGAATGTTTATTATGGAACTGAAGTTTCTCATGCTACGGGAGTTGATAGGTGGAGCGAAGATAGAATTATATGGGGAACGGCGGGTACGCATATTCACTTCTCCAGAAAAAGGATTATTCAACAGGAAACTAGACGGGTTCAGTTACCAATAAGAAAAATTGTAATGATTTTTGACGCTAGATTTGACCGCATAATTAGTCTTGCTAATCGAATAGCAGGTGAATATGAAATTAAACCGTATGGATTCGAGTATAGGTCGCTTCCAGCATCAATGAATATATTTATGGCGGTTCATTTTGGATTTATTTTGTTAGAACGGGATAGAAAAGGATTGGAAATATAATGGTAAGGAAAAAGATTGATTGGAAATATCTACACATTCCACATTTTTATAATGAGTATTTGGAGAGGATGATAAAATGACCCTAGAAAAACCAGAGGAGAAGTTGCCTGAAGAGGAAAAAGCAGAGAAAGAAGCGAAAATGAGAATAGAATTAAGTATTGACGCCAAAGAAAAAGCGTTGGGATTTGCTAGGGCAATTCTGAGAGTTTTAGGAGAAGATAGAAATAAAAGAGATGAATTTATAGAAAAGTTTTTGGGAGTAAAACGAGATAAATGTAATATTTTAACTGCTGATTTTAAGTTTTATCAGCGTAGCCAAGCCATTTATGCGGCAAATTTGTTTCCAACGAAAAGTATAGATTGTAAAATAATCAAGGTGACTAATATAACTGATGAAGGAGAAAGAGCACCCACATATGAACGGATACAAATAAAACCTGATAAAAAGATTTCATTGTTGACCATTGGAGAATTTCTTCTAGAATGGAAAAACGAAAAAATTATTCTTGAAATATATTTCTGTGGTTATACTAGACGAATACGATTATACTCTAAAAACATTGAATTAGCTAGTGATTTTCAAGATGAATTTATGAGATTTATGAAGACACAAAATTTTCTTAAAGGAAAAAGACTTATCTTTTTACCACGTTCAGAAATTGATTTCTTGGAATTTCCTAAATTAAATTGGAAAGATGTTATTCTTAAACAGGAATTAACAGATTCAATAATGCTCAATATTATATTTCCGATAACCAATGAAAAAAAATGTACCGAAATAAAAATTCCATGGCGTAGAGGCTTATTGATGGGCGGCGTTGCAGGCACGGGCAAAACGCAGGTATGTAGAATTCTCTGTAATGTTCTTCCAGATAGTACTACTTTAATTTGGGCGACTCCAAAAGCGTTATATGAATCAGAGAAAATACAAGATTTGTTTGAAGCCGCAAGATACTTCAGTCCAACACTTATTATAATAGAAGATATTGACTTTATAGGAACTAGCAGAGATTTCGTGCAAAATCCTATTCTTGGAGAATTGTTAACTCAATTAGATGGAAATGACCCTAACCACGGCATTTTTGTTATAGCAACCACAAATAGACCAGAACAACTTGATGTGGCACTTGCTAATAGACCAAGCAGATTTGATGTTAAATTAGAATTTTCACTTCCTGAGGAAAATGAACGTATAGAATTAATGAAGCTTTTCACTAAAGGTATGAAATTTGACCAATCTATTGATTATAAAAAAATAGCGGCAATATCTAATGGGCTTACTGGTGCTCACATTAAAGAAATTTTTGTTTACGCTCAACTTAAAGCATTGAAACGTGGAAGTAAAAAGATTAGTTTTAGTGATGTGGAAGAACGTGTGAAACAATATAAGGCGGATGATGGAAGCCGAAAGGCTTATACAGAGTGATAATATGAAAAGAATAAGACATAATTATGATGCCAGATTATTTAAGTATGAAAGGATAAAAAAACCATCAGATTCTAGTATTTCGTTTCTTTATAATAAGATTTTTGTGGCTGATTGTTATATGGAAAATTGTGGATTCTGGACACATGAATATACGGAATTATCAATTTTGCGGATATTAAATAAATGGAAATATGAAAATTCTAATATAAAATTTAAAGGATACAAAATCACTAGTATTTCACATTTTATATCCAAATATGGAAAAAATAATGGGAGATGTCTCGAACCACTAACAAGAAAAAATCGTGCGGGTTGGTAAGGATTAATCAGTTGCTTAATCACAACCTTTAAAAGGGACGATGTGTATTTCTATTACTGTGAAAAGAAATGCCTAAAAGATGTGAAGATATAAAATGAGAAGAAAAAGGATAACTAAAATGCGTATTCCATTAGAAAGTTTGGATAGAAGTGAACAGGAAAAAATAAAGAAAATTGGTGGACGATATATAGTTGTTATAGATGAGGAACCATGCCTAACATGTGTTTTGCCAAAAACTGAATTACTATCTTTAAAATATGGATATAGAGAAATAGAGAAGATACAAGAATCTACAAGTGTGATTTCGCATTTGGGAAGAGCCACGAAAATTCAAAGAAGGATGGAACTGAATTATTCTGGGAAGATTATTGAAATAACTGGTGTAGGAATGAGACCTGTTTCGTTTACTGAAGACCATGAAATATTGGTTAAGGAAGGACGTCGTGGAAGAAAAGTTTGGAAAAAAATTGATAAAGTTACTCGTAATGACTATCTTATAGTTCCCAAAATAGTTGTAAATGGAGTATCTCATTTCACCATGATTGACCCAGAGTTTATCGGAATATTTGTTGCTGATGGATTTGTTGATTTGTTAGAAAATCAATGTCGTTCAGTAGTTATAAGACAAAACGACTACAAAGCTATAAAAAAATTAATTGAGAAAAACGGATTTGGTGCCCATGTTTATAAAAATTCTGGTTCATATCTGATTGAGATTCATGATGTAAAATTGGCGAAGTGGCTCAGATACCATTTTTATAATGATGAAAAAAATAAAGTATTGCCAACTTGGTTTTTGAGATTGCCAAAAGAAGAAATAATAAAGTTTATTAAAGGCTACTTGTACGGCGATGGATATATAGATAAACAGGGTACAATTGGGGTCAGTTCTAAAAGTAAAAGATTGATAGACCAAGTAAGTATTTTACTACTTCGTCTAGGCGTGTTTCCAAAATTATCTTATGAGGAAGAAGAAAAAGAATATAACGGCTACGCATGGAAATCCAAAATATTTAAGATTCGATTATCTGTAAAACACAGTCAGATACTTGCCCGAATCTTAGATATTTCGTATCCAAATAGAAAATTAAGTCGAAAATGGCAAATTAGAGATACTAAACGATATTTTTATGTTCCAATCGAAAAACTTGAAACCCGAAATTATACTGGTATCGTAAAAAATCTCACAACTAAATCTGGGACGTATTCTCTTCCCTTTATAGTTCATAATTGTGGACACAAAACCAGACTTTTACATTTAGAACGTAGTGATGGAAAACAAGAAATTGTTCGGGAATGTCTATATTGTTTGACTAATCATTGTCATACCGCCGCAAATAGGAGTGCTCCATAATGCCGTATATATTGAAGGGGGAACGTAAACGGTACGATGCAATAATTCTTGATTTGGCAGTGGCTTTAGGAGAAATTCCAGAGGAAGATAGAGATGGACATATAAATTACTGTATAACTAAACTCTTCAAAATATTGTATACTCCGCCAAAATATAAACGCTATAACAGAGCAATCGGCGTTTTAGAATGTATTAAACAAGAGTTTTATCGAAGAGTTGTATCAATTTATGAAAATAATGCTATTATCCGTAATGGTGATGTGTGATAAAGTTGGAGAAAGTTAGTTGTCCTCATGGCTGTGGGGTATTATTGAAGAAGGATGAGAAAACAGGGTCATTAAAATGTCCCAGATGTGGATGTATTTTTCGAGTTGTTTTGGTTCATTGGATGCCGAAATGTTATGCTAAACACTATCCTGAAAAAGGACAATATATAAAGAAGAAGGATACTAAAAAGAAAAGGGGTAGAGGAAAAAAAGATGAAAAGAAGGAAGAGAATGATTGATGAAACTCATGAAACTTTTTGGTTTTGGATTATCTGTGAAGTTCTTGAGATGCCAGCCGATTTGTTTCTTAAACTTCGTCATTCAATAAAAAATGGTTATTGGTGGAGATGGAAATAAATGTGTGACAATCCTTGGCGGCATAAAAAATGTACTAATACCGATATAGCGGTTATAATTAATTATAAAGGACAAGAGTTAGAAATATGTCATAAATGCTGGGATAGAATAGCGGATAGTGATAAAGAATGGGG
>CAYZVE010000009.1:15902-17081 GCA_964481805.1 uncultured archaeon
TAGTGATAAAGAATGGGGAGAAAAGAAGAAAAATGTTTGATGGAATGTTATTTTGGTGTAATCAGATAATAGTGAAAGTTTTAAGTGAAAAGGAACCAAATCTTAATTATAGTGATAATATTGACCGTCAAGTTTTCTTAATATGTATGGATGACTTTAAGATTTATTTAAAATGGTTTGAAAAAAACGCTATGCGAGTTGAGGAAAAATTTGATATTGGTGTTGATGACTCAGTAAACTTTCAGAATATAAAAGAACTTGCTGAATTTATTGAAGTATGGGTTAATTTATGGCTTAAGAAATATAGAGAACGTGTTAAACTTTTGTTTAGTATGCCGAAAAATGACCCGTTAATGATGCGAGGAATGAAAAATTTGCGTTCTTTTACTCAAACAGAGAAGGAAAATATTATGGATGAAGTTATTAAGGAATTTATAAGAAACGGAGAGATTTGTCGTCCAGTAATATTGGCAGATGCCATCTTTAAACAGATACTTGGAAGATATGAATCCGAAAAATGGAATATATCTACTAAACTTGAATTTCTATATAAACTTAAACACGAAGCCAAAGCACTATCTTATACACATGGACATTTAATTTTTATTACGCCCCGATTTGGAAAATATAGGTTGCGGGAGTATAGGGATGACGATGTCACAAAAATTATTTAGCCGTAAGATTTATAAGAGAGGTTATCTTGTAATAATGGGATGAAAATGACTAGAAAGAAACTTGAAAAACGAAAATGTGAATATTGTAGAAATGAATATTTTACTAGATTGATTAAAGTTTACGTGTTCAAAGAACGTAAATGCCATTTATGTAACGGAAAAATGTTTGCCTATAACGACAAAAAATTTCTAAAATGCACTAAATGTGGCAACATCATTCAACTTAATGATAATGTAACGCTTGGGAAAATGCCTGTTAGAATAAGAGGAACTTCTAAGGATTTTAGAGTAGCTCAAGCAATGGATTCTGAAGGTGTTGAAGTAGAAAAGTTTTTTATGCCAGAAAAACGTTATTGTCAAAAATGTAGAAACCTTAAAAGTGCCATGCTTAATTTAATTAAAAAGAGAAAAATGAAAGTTGGCACTCGTGAATTAAGTATAGAAGAATATCAACAGATTATTAAGCGGGAAGTACAAAAACAATTGCAGAAGGAACATCAGACGG
>CAYZVE010000009.1:17181-18903 GCA_964481805.1 uncultured archaeon
TATAACCGTAAAATTTAAATAGTTGAAGATTATAGTAAAAGGTGTGAAATATAATGATTAATGTTGAAACGGTCTTTAATATAGGGAATCTAGTCGGCTTTATAGGAACTATACTTTTAATCTATGAGGTAATCAAAAATAGAAATGTTTTAAAAGATTTTCATCCACTAGGTTCTATGCTTAATTTTATAGCGGTGTTATTTTTTACATTTAATTATTATCAATTGTGTATATGGATAAGTTTCTGGTTTTGTTTAACATCAGTTGTATTGTGGCTTATGGTTTCATTTTACTCAATAAAAAATTGGTTGAAAAATAGGAAAGATGGGAAAGTGAGGAGAAAACCAAAATGATAGGAGATACATTGCCAAAATTTGTTCGAGATTGGCTCTGGAAAAATGCTTGGAAATTTCCAAATGTAATAGGTTTTAGTACTGATGTCTTACCACGTTTTAGACATAACGCTTTTGAATTTAGTAGGGAAACTGTAAAATTTTATGTACAAAAAAAATTTCCTCTAGATATGTTGAGAGCTAAAGATATTATTCCAGAAGAACTTAAACTTCGTCACTATTTCAAGAAATACAGTTTTGATACTGATGTTATGGAAATTGGTCTTCCAAAAGCTCCAATGCCTATTCCAAACGTTTCGTCGTTGTCTGAAGTAGATAAGACAGTAAACTTTAGACCAGTAGAAATGGGCGTGTCAGTTGGGAATGAAAAGATAACTGCTGGAAGTCTTGGGATGCTTTATGAGAGAACAAAAACAGAACCAATAAAAATACCACTTTTATATCCTGAATTTCACCATCCTTATAATGTAGTAACAACTAAGGATATTGTGGCTGGAAGTAATGCTCATGTTACTACACCTAATGCTGGTTGGAGTGTTGAAGATGTAATAAACTCTGGGGCTGTACGGATATTGCAACGTGGAGCTTACCACGGTGGAAAAGTTCCAGATGATGTAGTGGGTGAATACCAATGCCATCAACAGATTTATCCGATGAATACACTAAGTAACTGCAAAATTTCAAAATCTTGTACTTTCTTACTTAATGGGTTATCTAGTATATTAAGGAGACAAACCAGATTTAAGCCTTATATAGAACATGTTAATTCAATTGACTTTGGCTTTTATAAGCCATCAGTCGAACATATTATGAAGATAGCAGATAATTCTATAGATATTACTAAACCGTTCTGTGGACATTTATATGCTGGAAGTGACCAAACGGGAATCATATGTAAAATCTCTGAAATTCTTAAAGCGTTTCCTAATTTAAAGCCTATGACTAATCAATGGCGTGACCCAAGAGTTGGGGAGCGAGTCAAGGGATGTAGCTTTTGGTGCAACTATGAGACTCTAGTTACTGATGTCAATGGAGTAATCACCGTGAACTATGGGGACTTTCTAGCCTTAATGCAGAATGCTGTCGTAGTTCAGAACGATGGGACGATAAAAGGGGGATATTCGGGAAGCGGTTGGTGGATTTCTTAATGAAGGATGATTATATTAAGAAGTTTATTAAGAAATTTATAAGTTTTCTTCCATTATTAAGTATTGGTATCTCATTGCTTTTGTTGGTTCATTCGCTTTGGCAACTTGACCTTATAGCTGTAAGACCAGTATGGTCAACACATGAATGGATAACATGGTTTTTAGGTACTGGCTATAAAGACTTTAGTGAAATGCCGTTTCAATGTGGTTTTTGGTTTAAG
>CAYZVE010000010.1:0-11720 GCA_964481805.1 uncultured archaeon
TAGTAGGAATTTTATTATTAGTAGTTTCATTGTTATGCCTCCTTGTTTTATTGCTATCATTCTTATATGGGTTTTTTTCTAGTTTGGGAATGCAATAAACCTATTAAACAAATATTGAAACTCATTTAAATCCTCTTTTTTAATAATGTTTTAATATGAACTGCTATGATTTTCATGTAAGATCGGATTTTTCCGAGGGGGAATCATCTATTGAGGATTTTGCTAATCGTGCCAAATTATTGGGATACAAAGGGATATGTGTTACAGAATATTTTCAAAATAAAGATCATATGGAAGAATTAAAGAAAAAATGTGAAAAAATTAGTAAAGAAGTGGGAATAGAGATTTTCGTTGGTTTTCAGATTAGAGATACAAAAGAATTAAGTAAATTGGTCTCTTTAAGACGAGAATACGATGTTTTATTAGTTAAGGGTGGAGATATTGAATTGAACAGAAAAGCAGTTGAAACCCCAGAAGTTGATATATTGCTTCACCCAGAATTTGAAAGGCGAGATTCTGGTTTTAATCAAACTATGGCCAAACTTGCTAAAGAGAATAATGTTGCAGTAGAAGTTAACTTTAGAGAAATATTACTCTCCTCTAAAAATACAAGGTCTCATATTATTCACAATATATCGGAAAATGTTAAACTTTGTAAAAAAAATCATGTGCCAATTGTTATTTGTTCTGGAGCTGTTTCACATCTTCAAATGAAAGACCCCAAAGTATTGATATCAATGGGAACACTCTTTGAATTGAATCTAAAGGAAGCCAAGAAATGTGTTTCTGAGATCCCTGAAAGTATTATTCAAATGATTAGAGAAAGACAGAATAATAATTGGATTGGGCCAGGGGTTAAGGTGATTGAATGAAAAAATTGAAAATACTTCCGCCAACACTGAGGCAAAAAAAAAGATATATGTCTTTTCAAGTGATTCCAGAAATAGGTGAAGATTTTACTTATTCGGATTTGGAAGCAGGAATATGGAATACAATGCTAGATTTTCTTGGGGAAGAAGGAGTTTCAAAAACATCTATGTGGTTATTAAAAGATACATGGGATCCAAATACAAGAATTGGAGTCATCAAATGTAATCATAAAATGACTGAGAAGATAATAGCATCATTGGGCCTTATTGACAGATTAGGGGATAATAGGATTTGTTTTAAGATAATCAGAATTTCTGGGACTATTAAAGGGTTGAATTTAAAATAACCCAAAACTTTAAATCACTCAAATAGAAAAATAAAGAGATATCATTCATTTAAGAATTAAAAATTAATATATTATATTAACATGATTAAAAATTGAGGTGAATATATGTCACAAATGCTACCAGAATATATGGGTTATGACAGGACAATGTCTACGTTCTCACCGGATGGACGCTTATTTCAGGTAGAATATGCGAAAGAAGCAGTAAAAAAAGGTGCAACATCAATTGGATTAACATTTAATGATGGGGTTATACTCGCGACCATCAGACAGGAAATTGATTTAGCAGTTCCAGGTACATTGGAAAAATTATTTAAAATAGATGAACACATAGGTGCAGTTTCTTCTGGCCTTTTGGCAGATGCAAGAGTTCTAATCAGTCAATTAAGGACAAATGCTCAAATGAATAGAATAACTTATGAGGAACCAATAGATGTATCAGCATTATCCAAGGTTCTTGGAGATAAATTACAGTTCTCTACAATATATGCTGGCTTGAGACCATTTGGGGTTTCTTTTCTAGTTGGTGGTGTAGATTCAACGGGATCACATTTAATTGAAGCAGATCCTTCGGGAATGCTTTATGAATGGAAGGCCTATACAATAGGAAAGGAGTCAGCAATTGCAAACAAATTGTTTACAGAAAAATACAAAAATAACATGAATAGAGAAGATGCATTAAAATTAGCTATAGAAGTGATGAAAAAAGCAGAAAAATCTAAAAATCTAGCAAAATTGCTAGAAATTTCAATCATTCAAAAAGGCAAGAAATTCGAGTTATTGGTAGAGAAGGATATCAAGAAATTTTTGTGAGATTTTATGGTTAATATCGATGAAGCAGTTGTTTGTAGATTAAAGGGGGGAGATAAAGAATTTGAAATTCTTGTAGACCCAGATAAAGCTTTAAAATTTAGAAAAGATAAAAAAATCAGTTTAGATGATATTTTAGCTGTTTCTGGAATATATTATGATGTTAGAAAAGGTGGATCTATACCAAAAGAAGAACTGCAAAAAAACTTTGGAACAGTAGATACTAAAAAAATCGCTAATATTATTCTAGAAAAGGGGGATATACAATTTACAACCGAACAGAGAAGGAAATTTGTTGAGGATAAAACAAAAGAAATCGCTAATATTATTTCAAGGAGGGGTATAAACCCACAGACGAATTTACCTCATCCTCCTCAGAGAATTCTCAATGCAATGGAGCAAATAAGCATCCATATAGATCCATTTTTGGATGTAAATGTACAGGTTGATAAAATAGTAAAAGATTTAAAAGTTATTCTACCAATAAAATTTGAAAGTGTAAAAGTTCAGATTAAAATTCCATCTCAATATGCTGGGCGAGCTTACTCTGAAATTAAAAGATTATTTGGAGACTCAGATGAGAAATGGCTTAATGATGGGTCTTTGCAGTTAACAGTTCAAACTCCTGCAGGAATTGAACTAGAATTGCTTGAGAAAGTAGGATCATTAACAAAAGGAAATTTTACATCAAAAGTAATAGAAAGAAGTGGTTAAGTGGAAGAAAAAAATGATAAAAAAATAAGAGATATTGTTATTCCAGGCGAACTTATAGGAAGCAACAAAACTTTCAAGGCTGGATATGGGACTTATATCGAAAAAGATAAAATTTTCTCTAAATTTGTTGGCATTCTTCAGAAAAAGGACGACTATGTTTCGGTTATATCATTGTCTGGAGTGTATATTCCTCAAAGAAATGATAAAATTATTGGTGTTATTGAAGAAGTTCAAAAATTCGGGTGGATAGTTAATATTAACTCGGCGTGGGATGGTTTTCTTTCAACGTCCGAAGGAATAGAAGACTATGTTGATGTAAAAAAAGTTAACATGAAAAAATATTTTGAAGTTGGGGATATCATTTACACACAAGTTGAAGATCACAAAACAGGGGATGTTCAGTTAACAATGAGAACGCAAATTGCTAGAAAACTTAAAGGAGGATTTTTAATTAAAATTACCCCAAGTAAAGTACCAAGATTAATAGGAAAAGAGGGAAGCATGGTTAATTTGATAAAAGAAAAGACAGGAACAATTATTCGTGTTGGGCAGAATGGACTGGTTTGGGTATTTGGGGAAAATGTTAACAAAGCTATTAAAGCTATTAAAATGATAGAGCAAAAATCTCATATTTATGGATTAACAGATGAGATATCAAAATTATTGAGTTGATTAATATGATGAAAACAAATGAAAAAATGATCATTAATGGTAAAAGATTGGATGGAAGAAAGCCAGACGAATTGAGAGAAATAAAAATGGAAGTAGGAGTTATACCTAATGCAAACGGTTCTGCAAGAGTTTCTTTTGGGAAGACAATTGCAATTGCAGCAGTCTATGGGCCTAGAAAATTATTTCCAAGGCATAAACAAGAATCAGAAACAGGTATAGTTCAATATAATTATGATATGGCAACTTTTTCTGTTGATGAAAGAAAAAGGCCTGGCCCTTCGAGAAGGGAGATAGAAATATCAAAAGTTTCAAGACTTGCTTTGGAGCCAACTTTATTTTTGAAAAACTTTCCAAAAACTACAATAGATGTTTTTATTGAAATAATCCAAGCAGATGGTTCTACGAGAGTCACAGCAATTAATGCAGCTTCTTTGGCTTTAGCAGATGCTGGAGTACCTATGCGAGATTTGGTTGTTGGTTTATCTGGTGGAATGATTGATGGGGTCCCAATCGTAGATCTATGCGGAAAAGAGGACAATTATTGTGATGCTGATATCCCTATAGCATTCTTGCCAAACAAGAATGAAATAACACTTCTCCAGATGGATGGGAGATTAACACCAAAAGAAACTAAAGCTATAGTCAGAAATGTTTTGCATGTTGGCAAAGAAATTTATAAAAAACAAGTTGAAGCGTTAAAAAAGAAATACAGTGAGTGATATGAGATCAGAATTTATACTAAAATTATTAGAAAAAAATGAAAGAATAGACGGAAGAAAGTTAGATGAATTTAGAGAAATTATTATTGAAAAAAGACCAATCGAAAGGGCTGAAGGTTCAGCCAGAGTAAAAATTGGGGATACTGACGTGATTGTTGGTATAAAAATGGAATTTGGCGAGCCTTATCCTGACGCACCTAATTCAGGTGTTTTGATGACAGGCGCAGAATTTATACCATTGGCCCATCCCGATTTTGAATTAGGAAAACCAGGTGAGATACCAACTGAAGTTGCAAGGGTTATTGACAGAGGTATTCGTGAATCTGAAACAATAGATGTTGAAAAACTTTGTATAGAAGAAGGAAAAAAAGTTTGGAATGTTTTTGTCGATGTTTATCCTATTAATTATGATGGTAACTTGATTGATGCAGGTTCTTTGGCATCAATAATTGCTTTAAAATCTACAAATATTCCTACCATTGACAAAGATGGAAATATAGATAGGGAAAACTTGAAAAATTCATTGCCTG
Source organism: uncultured archaeon (assembly GCA_964481805.1). Classification (GTDB taxonomy): domain Archaea; phylum Aenigmatarchaeota; class Aenigmatarchaeia; order CG10238-14; family CG10238-14; genus CG10238-14. The sequence goes on from CAYZVE010000010.1 coordinate 4,662, forward strand.
TAGTTCATACGCCAATAACAATTACAATTGGAAAAGTTATGGATAAGATGATTATTGATCCTACATTTGAGGAAGAGGAGATTCTTGATTGCAAGTTATGCGTAGCGACAACAGAAGAAGGTAAAGTTGTGTCAATTCAAAAGATTGGTGTGGGTGTTTTGACAGATGATGATGTTGACCAGATGATAGATATTGCTATTGAAAAAGGAAAAGAATTAAGGAAGTTGGTGGAAGATGGGAAGAAAATTGTTAAACCGAAAACTAAGGCAAATAAAAGCAGGAAAGGTTAGAATTGCTCCCAGATGGGTTGACATCAAGAAATTTGGTGTAAAGAGAGCAAGAAATAGAAGAGTATCTGTTAACAGAAGAAGTTGGAAAAGAAATAGACTGAGAATTTAGTTCCAAAATTTATACTTTCTTTATTAAAATATTATCATGAATTGGAAAAATCTTGATCGAGGAATATTTTTGGTTAATATTCTTGGGATTGTATATGACCCCAAAACCAAAAAAATTCTGATTGGTAGAAGAGAAAAAGATGAATATTTGCCTGAACTTACTTGGTGTTTTCCTGGAGGGAGACCTGATTACAATCATTCATTGATCATGTCGCTTATAATGGAAATCAAAAAAAAAAACCAATCTTGATGTTAATGTTTTGGATTGTATTTTTGCTAGGACACTCCCCGAAAAACCAGAATTTATATCAATCTACTATTTTTGTGAAGTTGTTAAAGAAACAAGTAAACCAAAAGCAATGGAAAAATTCAAGGAAATAAAATGGATTAAACCAACAGAAGTTGATAAATGTTTTACTACAACAATTGATCCTGTTATTGCCAGTTTTCTAGAAGCTTTAGAAAAAGGAGAAATCTAACCCTTTTTATTGATCAATTCTAAAACATACTGAAAAGGTGCTCCTAAAATCAATATTGGATTTTCCTTAAGATTGTCTATAGTCTTGTTTTCAATGGTTAGGTTTATTGCAACACCGGTTACAAGATAGACTAACAATAAGATGATTAAAAATTTTACTATACCGCGACTCATAATTATAATTTATCTTATTCTCTTAAATAACTTTCAAGACTCAATGTTATTAAAATCTAAAGAGCAAAATTATTTTTGATAGTAATGTACCCCAAAGATGTTCAAGTTAAATTAAAAAAAGAAGGAATTGAGGTTGGAGACAGAGTAAGAATTTCAAAAGAAAGCGAAGTATATGAAGGAACATTAATGCCGAGAATAGAGTTAGGCGACGAAAATTCTCTGATACTAAAGTTGGAAAATGGTTATAATATCGGGATAAAATTTTACAATAAAATGGAAATAAAAAAAATTGGCAAAGGAGAAAAATTGGGTGTTATTCCAAAATTAAAAATAAAAAGAAAAAAGAAACTCCCTGATGTTTCTATTATTGCTACTGGTGGAACAATTGGGACACATGTTGATTACAAGACTGGTGGGGTGTTTATGTGCCGTTCACCAGAAGAAATACTTTCAACTACCCCGGAAATAGGAAATATAATTGATCTAAAAAATACAGAAAGGCCGTTTACACTTGCCAGCGAAGATTTGACATATAGAGAATGGCAGACAATGGCTAGAACAATTGCAAAAGAGCTCAATTCTGGATGCAGAGGCGTTATAGTTACCCATGGAACTGATGTTCTTCATTATTCGGCCGCGGCAATGTCATTCATGCTCAAGAATCTGTCAAAGCCAGTTGCATTTGTCGGCGCTCAGCGTTCTCCTGACAGGGGAAGTTTTGACGGGTCGATGAACTTGATATGTGCATCTCATTTCACTGGCTATTCTGATATTGGTGAAGTTTGTTTGGTCATGCATGGGACATCAAATGATGATTACTGCCTAGTTAACAGGGGGACTCGTGTCAGGAAATTCCATACGTCAAGAAGGGATGCATTTCAACCTGTGAATGAAAAACCAATTGCAAAAATCTGGAGAAACGGCAAGATAGAAAAAACAGGTATAGAATACACAAGATTTAAAGATAAGAAAGTGGAAGTAGACGATAAATGGGAACCCAATGTTGCTTTGATAAAAGCCTTCCCAAATTCTGATCCATCGATTATCGACTGGTATTTGGATAAAAAATATAAAGGATTGGTTATAGAGGGTTTTGGCTTGGGTCATGTTCCTACAGGCACATTGAAAAAAGAAAATTCCTGGTTGCCCCATATCAAGAAAGCAATCGATAAAGGAATGAATGTTATAATGACAAGCCAGACAATTTTTGGCAGGGTTCATCCATATGTTTACAGAAATTTGAGGTTAATAAGTGAAGCTGGTGTTGTTTATGCTGAAGATATGTTGACAGAAGTAGCTCTTGTGAAACTATCTTGGGTTCTTGGTCATACTACAAATAAAGAAAAAATAAAAGAAATGATGTTAACACCATTTGCCCATGAAATAAATTCTAGAACAGATTTGAATTCTGTTGTTAAATCAAAATAAGTGTTGCCATGGATTACAAAAAATTGGGTTTAAGAGTTGGTTTAGAAATTCATCATGAATTAAATACAAAATCCAAACTTTTTTGTAGCTGTCCTACTCTTCTAAAAACCAATGAAAAACCAGATTTTATCCTAGAAAGGTATCAGATATCAGTAGCTGGAGAAACAGGGGAAATAGATGTTGCTGCCATAGAAGAAATGAAAAAAAACAAGAAAATAATTTATGAAGTATATGATGATTGTGATTGTTTGGTGGACACAGATTGTGAACCTCCCCACAGGATCAGTCAAGAAGCGTTGAAAATTGCATTAATCATAGCTGAATTATTCCATTGCAAGATTGTTGATGAAATTCAAGTGATGAGAAAAACTATTGTTGATGGAAGCTTGCCTTCTGGCTTTCAGAGGACTATGCTTATTGGGGTTAATGGGTGGGTAGAAACTAATCAGGGAAGAGTAGAAATAGAGGCTATAACCCTAGAAGAAGATTCAGGAAGATTAATAAAAAAAGACGATAGTTCCGTTACGTTTAGATTGGATAGACTAGGTACCCCCGAGGTAGAAATAGGAACAGGAAAAGGTATAGTTTCACCAGAGCATGCGAAAGAAGTCGCTAAAACAATAGGAAATATAATCCGTTCCACAGGTAAAGCAAAGATACGAGAAGGATCAGTTCGTCAAGATGTCAATATATCAATAAAAAATGGGGATCGGGTTGAAGTAAAGCATGTGCCAAGCCTTTCGCTTATACCAACAGTCATAGAAAAGGAGATCAGGCGGCAAGAGGAGTTAATTAAGCAGAATAAGAAAGTTTCCCGAGACGTCCGCCGAGTTCTGATAGATGGGTCTACAAAATTTTTAAGGCCTATTCCTGGAGCGGCAAGAATGTATCCTGAGACCGATGTCGTGCCAATTGAAACCAAAGAATTGATGAAAGAAGTTAAAAATAATATGCCCAAAACCCTGGATGAAAAGATGGAGAAATACAAAAAATTAGGCCTTTCAAAAGATTTAGCAAGCCAGATTGCAGATTCTGGTTATTCTCAATTGATTGATAAATTTATAAAAAATTTTAAAATAAACCCAAAAATAGTTGTTGGTGTTTTTGTCAGTACTTTGAAAGAATTAAAAAGAAATGAGAATTTAGATGTCAGTAAATTGTCTGAAAAAGATTTTGAGGAGTTGTTTGGGTTATTGTCTCAAGGAAAAATCGTGAAAGAATCAATTGGAGATCTTTTAAAAGATAAAATCAAAACAGGGAAATTCACAATCACTGATTTTATTTCTGAAAATGAGCTGAGAAAAATAATCAAAGAAATTGTTTCCAAAAATAAAGATGCCCCTAAGGGTAAGATTATTGGTTTTGTAATGTCTGAAGTTAGGGGGAAGGCTGATCCTAAGGATGTTATGAGAATTATTGACGAAGAAACCTGATAATCTTTTTTAGATGGAAAATTAAAATAAGAATATGGTCTTACCAGTAGCTTTAGGGAGTTTGGCACCTTATGCAGTTAAGACTATAGAATATGCGCCTTATGCTATTGCAGCCTTTCAGGCACTTTATGGATTATCAAGTCATTTGGGAGAAAAATATGGGGCTGAAATGAGACAAATAAAGAGGGAATATGAAGAAAGAGGTTTTGAAGCCATAAGAGATCATAGCAAGGAGATATTAGCAGCGGCTGGTTATGCACTTGTTAGAGGAGTTCATAGTGCGTATGAAGTTTATAGGCAAGTTAAAGCAAGTCTTAAAATTAGACCTTCTGGAAATGATCCGACAAAAGCAGTTACAATAGGCAGTTTAATGTTCTTATCCATTTTATCATTGTCTTACTTTACATTAGTTCCCCAGAAAACAACAATCCATGCAATTGTTCCAATGGCAATTAATATACCTGGATTATTCTTGTCGTTTATTTTACTTAGTGTAGTGGCTTGGTTTGTGCTAAAAAAAGATTAAGCATAAGACGGCATGAGTGGCCTGACTGGATGCTGATATCTTTCATCCCTATATCCTTCAACCCCAATATCTCTTCGATACATACCTTTTACATAATCCCTTCCAGCCCTTTTAGCATCCCCTGCTACTCTGTAAATATCGTGTATTAAAACTCCAACCGCAGCTAGGGACTTTTCTGGTATTATACTTAATATACTGTCCAACCCAGGAATTTCAGTAATATATTGCCATGCTTTCAACCCTATGCTCAAATTTGGATGTGATCTATTCATGGATTCGTGATATCTTCTTTCCAATGTTGGCCCTAAAGCCAATCTTTCAATCAATGCCCCAACTGCTTCAACAACTGGGATAGAAGTGCCAGCAGTTGCCGGAGCGGTAGCAATTTCAGCCGCGTCTTCAGCCTTTTCGAAAATAATGTCTGCCGCATCAGCAGGAATTCCATAAAGAACTGCTCCTATATCCCCTTCAAATCTTCTTAATAATTCTTCCCTTCTTTGGGGGTTTTCCTGTTCTCTCCAAATATTTGGATTATACCTAGACAATAGACCCAATAATTTCTGGGATAAATAACGGCTTATTTGCATAATATTAATTAGTTTGAAACAATATATTTATTTATGAAAGTGAGCGACTGCAACATAGATGATGAATATCAACAAGTAAATCCGAATGAAAATCTCTCCTCTGTTAGGAACAAATATTGCCATTTTCTCGTCGTAGTTGAAAATAAAAAACCTATAGGGATAGTAACTAACAATGACATAATAAAAAACATTAAAACTAAAAAAGATTATGAAAGGCTGAAATTCAAAGATATAATGTCCTCGCCGGTAACATCCGTGAAATTGGATGATGATATGGACAAAATCTCAAAAATAATGGTCAAGAACGGTTTTATGTCCCTTCCTGTTATTAATGGCAGCGGGGATTTTGTTGGTTTGATAACTTATTTTGACTACTTGGGTAGAATTTCAGAGAAAATTGAAAGAAAACTGGAGGAAAACAAGGAATAATTTATCTTGCTCTTGCATATGCTGGCTGAGCTTGTAAATGTTGGTAAAATGTTATTCCAACATCTCTTGGATCAAAATTAAGATTGAGTACTCTGTAAAGATTATTTCGAACATCTCCTCCCATTTGTCTCAAGGTTTGCCAAGCAGCATAAACAAGCTCTGGGTAAGCACCGCTATCATAGCCTAGGCCTCGAGTAATAAGTTCTGTGAATCCTTCAACTATTGGCCTGGCTTTTTCACCTAATCTTTTGAAATAACTTCCCAGAAAAGTTCTTGTAGCATGATGGACTCTTTCATGGGCTATTGTAGGTTCTAATTGATTGTTTTGAGGGTCTTTTGCTACATATCTATTTGATAAAATTTGGTTCCCTCCATCATATGCCCCCAATGCCCCTTCAACTACTCTTTTGACTTGGCCTGTAAATATATTGAAAAATGTAATTACTCTTGATGGAAGTTCCGTTATTTCATATTTTAAGTCTCTGATACTATTTCTATATCTCTCGTAAGTTTCAGGGTTAAGATATCTTCTTGCAAATGCATCAACTCTTCCGCCAACAGATTTTCCCGTAGCTTTCACTCTTTCTCGAGCTTTAGCATCTGATAGTTCTTCTGGTCGGGTTGGAGTAAATAATTCGTCTTGAAGATTGCTTAAACCCATATTATCACTTCAAAATTGGTTAATAAAAATTAAATACTTTATTAAAATTTAAATAACTCGATGGTGGCTGAATCTCAATCAATTGCAGAAATTAACTAGATTTACTGTCTTTTTCTGATTCTATTTTAAGTTCCCCTATTCTATGTTCTAATTCTCCCATTCTCGCTTTTAATTTCTTTCTTTCTTCATCGTCTTTAGTTTCCTTGTATTCCCAATATAAGTCTTTCATCATTTTTTCTTTTTGGCTTAACTCTTTCAATATAGATCCTTTAAAGTCTATTTTTATCTTCTTTTTCGAGAACATATATACCCCGACAAAAAACATAGTTGCAAAAGCTCCGAAAGCAAAAAAGCTGCCCATGCCAAACAGGAAATGAACTACCTTGAAAGCCCACCCATAATAAATCGAAGATATGGCAAATATAAATGCGAGAAGCATGTTGACGTTTTTTGAACCTCTTCCAAAAATTTCTAATCTTGTTAATAGCCCCCAAACTATTATAAAAATCCCTAAAAACGGTAAAATCAGGAAATAAAGAATATCAGGGGCTTTGGCATAGTTTGGAGGGATTCTTAGCCATTTATACCAGTCACTTAAATACCCTGCGAATACTGGTGCTATTGTAAGGAGGAAAATTAATGATATTATTAGGCATCTATATCTCATAATCATTTTTTAGGATTCAGAATATTAAATAATAATGGAAAAAAAGAGAAATTAAGTATATCTCGAACGTCTATCTCTATTTATTGTGTCTCTACCGTATAATATAGCTTTCCTGTACAATGTTGTTGATATTTCATCATTTCTGTACAACATTGAAGATTTTCCTACTGTTGGCACAACTGGCCCATTGTATTCTCCTGGTTTTCTACCATTTCCGCCGCCACCTACTGTTGGCACAACTGGCCCATTGTATTCTCCTGGTTTTCTACCATTTCCGC
>CAYZVE010000010.1:11820-18312 GCA_964481805.1 uncultured archaeon
CCTACTGTTGGCACAACTGGCCCATTGTATTCTCCTGGTTTTCTACCATTTCCGCCGCCACCTACTGTTGGCACAACTGGCCCACTATAAGTTGGAGTTGGTGCTACAAGAGTTTGAATTGCTGCTTGTACAGTTGGCACAAATGTTTGAATTTTTTCACCACCTTTTTTCAATAATTTTTCAGCATCTTCTTCAATTTTTGAAATATCAATCCCTGGATTTGTTGCTCCTGGAACTGGTGTTGCTGTTGACATGGGTGTTAGTGTCGGCATTTGTGTTTCTGTCGGACCAAACAAACCAAAAGGACCTGTTCTTCTACCTACATATGGAGTTGGTGTTGCTGTTGGCGTTTTGGTTGGTTCTTTCAAACCTTCAAAAAAGGATAAAATATCTTCTCCTGCTTCTCTCATTCTTTGAGCAGAATCTGGGATTGGTGTATATCTTTTGAATATATTTTCACTACTTCCTCCACTAACACCAGTTTGATCTCTTGAACCTCCTGGTGGTATAGGACCATCGTATTGTAAGCAACCTGTTAATATTGTAGCTACCGTTCCTAATGTCAAGGCAACATTTCTAATAGTATTTGTCATTTTAATTACCTCATTTAATTATTGATATGGATCACTTGGTGGACTTTCGGGTAATTCAACTTCACTGGTTTGAGGTCTAGATCTGCTTCTTCTGGCAACATCCCTACCTCTTCTAATAACTTCCCTAGTCCCTCTTTTGAGACTATCTATTTTTCCAAGTATAATATCAGCAGCAGTAAATGCTGCTAAAAGATAAAGTGGTATATCACCGCCAAAACCTTGTGTATTTGTCCATGCTCTAACAAGAGGATATACAGTTCCAGCTCCTGCTTCAACAACAGCAAGAACATCAGAAGCAGTTTGATTTCTACTTCTTAAAAGATCCCCCCCTATATCAGATGCTATAGTAGCTACTGTGGCAAGTGGTACACTGTCTAAAGCATATCCAACATAAGGTATAGCATTTTCAAAAAGATTGGTTAAATATGTTCCCCATTTTGCAACATTTGCAGCAGTTTTTAATGAATATATTATACATACCACCTCTGTATTAATTACTACATTAATGTGACAATAAGTATAAATACTTTACTACACTAATACAATAATATGTATAATACAAAAAGAGTAACTACAAGTATAAGAATAGACCCCAAAGTCTGGAAAGAAGCAAAGAAACTTTCTATTGATTTGAGCTGTAGCGTAGGGGAATTAATGGAAAATATAATCAAGAAAGAATTGGAAAAAAGGAAATAAAAATATTTTCTATTTACATTTATTGATGAACTTCAATTAGTTAAATTAACTATAATAATATTAACAACTAAAATTAATTATATCAATTGTATTTAAACGAGTGAGTTAATGAAAAAGTTTATTGTTGGAGTTACTGTATTGCTCTTACTTTGTTCTACTGCAGTTTATGCTGCTGATCCTCCACAAATTTTTGGGGCAGGAGTTTGTAGCTTTGATAAAATGTCGAAGAATCAGAATTATTATGATTGTTTTGTAGATAGTTTTCTTTACTACATGGTTTCTATAAATGAAAGGGACAGAAGCCCATATCACTGGAATTACATAGCTGGAAAAGACCCAAATTTCCCATCCAGCGGGCCAATGAATTTCTTTAGGAATATTATCGCTCCTTTCATAGCTCTTGGTGTTGTTTTATACGGATTTATGACCAATATAAACATTTTTGGAAGGAGAAACAACTGGATAAATATAGTCATGGCAATCCTTATGATATTGTCTACTTTTCCTACCGGTCTCTTTGAAAAGATTGTTTTAAACAATGTTCTGAGGTATGGTTCTAGATGGACTTTTGCTCTGTGGACAGTACTTTTTGTGATAGGTACTTGGTCTATATTTAGGATAAATGTTCACAGAATCACAGGAGAAGCTGCCCAAGAAGAAGCAAAGTGGGCAGGAATTAGAAATTTAGGAAAAGAAATTAGAGATCTAGAAAGCAGACGTAGTGAAGCATTGAAAACAATGTCTGATCCTAGTTGTGATGCAGCAAAAGCCGGTCATTTGAAAGAAGTTGTGGCAAAACTAGATGCAGAAATAGATAAATTAAAAGGGCAATCAAAGGACTTAAAAGATACTTAAAACTATATTTTCTACAGGATATAAGTATTTATATTAGATATGGTATTTACTGGATAGTGATTAATTATGGTAGATTTTCAAGATTTAATAAAAAGTTTGTACGAAGGAGCTGAAAAATTATTACCTCTTGGTAGAGTAACTGAAAGATCAAATGGTAGGTTTTATAGATCTCAATTAAGAGCTAATGCTATGAAAACAGATCCTTCAGGTAGACTCGCTGGAGATCTTGACGATTTATCTTATATTCAATCTTGTAAAAGAGCCTCAGATAGAGGTGAGTCAAATTCTCTACAAATTTATCAAGCAGCAAGAAAATTATGGGATGATGAAACAGAAAGAATAGAAGATGAAATAAGATCATTAAGAAGAGAAATTGAAGGAACTTCAATATTTAATATTACTGAAAGGTATAATTCAGGAAGGCAATTAGGATATTTAAAAAGAGATTTGAAATACAGAGGAATAGCGGTTTCTGAATGGGAAAGAGCAACTTTAATGGACAGAGAAGCTCAAGAAAGAAAAAATAGAAATACATTGATAACTTTAGCTACAGCGGCAGGTGCGGTCTATACTATTTCAAATTGGGGCGCAATAAAACAAGTGTCAAGTGATATATATGGGGCTGCAAAGAATATTTATGATTTACTTAGACCTAGTTCAACGTCTCCAACATCAGCAACACCTTAACTAAACTAAAAACAAAAGCCCAAAATACAACAAGCCCATAATAAAAACAAATCCTAATTTAAGAAAATCATTTTTAAAATAAAGAAATCCTATTCCCAGACATGCTAACGCATAGCCAATAAAACCCAATTTTATTGTAAATAATGAAAACAATACACCCAAAATAACGCTAGCTATTTTATTGAAATTTCCCCTTCCGAAAATTTTCATCTTCTCGTTAAGCCCATACAAACATACAAAATTAGCTACAAAAGGCAAAATAATTGAAAAAATAATCTGCGGATATACCAAACTACTCGCAGGCATCCCAACAATTTTTGAAATTTCTATTATTGCTTTATCCATGCATATCATTTAAACTTGTAGAAAAATATATTCTTTCTTTACCAATAACTTTTATTTGATTTTTACAATAGGTTTTGTGGTTGTTCATGAATACAAGAATAAGCAAACTAACAATGCAGGGGTTCAAATCTTTCAGGAAGAAAGTATCCATCCCCATTTTACCTGGGTTTACAGTTTTTTGTGGCAGCAATGGATCTGGTAAAAGCAATCTGTTAGATGCGATATCATTTGTTTTAGGTAAGACTTCAACTAAATCAATGCGTGCTGATAGGCTGTATGAGTTGATCTATCACGGAAATAAAAGCATTCCCCAATCAGATTATGCATCTGTCTCATTGTGGCTAGATAATTCCGAAAAAACCTTCCCATACGAAGTTCCTGAAATAACAGTAACAAGAAAGGTGAACAAAAAAGGAAATAGTATTTATAAAATCAATGGCAAAACTTCAACCAGGCAAAATGTATTAGAAATTCTCTCTGCGGCAAGAATCCACCCTGAAGGTTTTAATATGATTATGCAGGGAGATGTTACCCAAGTTATAGAAATGTCTACAGAAGAGAGAAGGGAAATAATCGACCAAGTTGCTGGAATATCCCTGTATGACGAAAAGAAAGAAAAAGCAATGAAGAATCTTGACATAGTCGGGGAAAAGATGAGAGAAGTTGAAATTATCCTTACTGAAAGATTAGAAAGACTACAGAGTTTAGAGCAAGAAAGAAATACAGCAATAAAGTACCAAGAACTAATAGAACAATTAAAAACATTGAATGCGTCTTTAGCTTTCCAGAAATACAAACTTGAAGAAAAAAGATACGGTTCAATTGACGAAGAAATCAAGCAAAACGAAGCTGAAATAAAACAGCTAGAAATTGGTGTAAAAAAAATAGAGGGGGAATTAGAAACCAAAGAAAAAAGAAGGCAAGAAATCACAGAAAAAGTTTTCATCCGATCAAAAGAAGCTGGAATCAGGCAAGAAATAGAAGACGTCAAAAACAAGATTATCAGAAACAGAGATAGGATAGAAAGCAATGAAAGAGAAATAAACCGGATAAACATAATGACAGACAAGTTAAGATCAGTCCAGTCAAGCTCGGGTTCATTTTCAAGGGCAGTCAAAACTATTCTTGGCCTTAAAAACCCAAACGTTTATGGAACGATTTCCAGCCTTGTAAAAATTTCTGAAGATTATAAAATCGCCGCAGAAGTTGCAGCCGGTCAAAGATTTTGGAATGTTGTTGTCAACGATACTAACACTGCAGCAGAATGTATAAATTTTCTAAAAAGAGAAAAAATCGGCAGAGGAACATTTTTACCATTAAATAAAATCAAGGCAAGAGAGTTATCCGATCAGCAAAACAATTTATTGAAAAAACCTGGAGTTATCGGTTTGCTTTCAAACTTAGTTAAATATGACCACAAATATTTTCCTGCCATTAAACATATTTTTGGAGATACAATAGTTATAGAAAACCTTGGAATTGCAAGGCAAATAGGAATAGGAAAAGCGAGAATGGTAACTCTCGACGGGGATTTAGCTGAAAAATCAGGCGCAATGATTGGCGGTTTTTATAAAAGGCGTGAGGAATCTACTTCTGACATAGAAATGGAAGAATATGAGCAAGTTAAAAGAGATTTGGAAGAAGAAACTAATTTTTTGAGATTAGAAATTGGGCAATTAAATGAAAAAATGGATAATTTGAGGAAAACATATGAAAGTGAGAGCCAAAATGTTCTAGACCTTGATGAAGAAAGAACAAAGATTGATGAAGAAATGGTGTTGATGAAGCAAAAAAGGAACGAAATTTTTAACAAAAGAGCAGATGTTCTTGATAAGACAAACAAACTGAAAATACGTGGGGCAAAAACAGAGGCTGAACTTTCATCGTTAAAAACAGAAGTTGATAGATATGAAAATATCCAATACCTGGATGAAAAAATAGAAATTTTAGAAGATAAGATAGATGAAAATACATCCCAACTTAATTCTTTGGGATTAGTCAATATGAAAGCGATTGATGAGTACGAAAAATTCAAGGGAGAGTTCGATGAGTTGAAGAATAAATATGATTCAATAAGGGATGAGAGAGAATCGATAATTGAAATGATAGAAAAAATAGAAGGCAAAAAGAAAGAAGTATTTTATGAGTGTTTGAGAAGTATTGACAAAAATTTCATGGAAATTTTCAAAGATTTGGCAAATGGGGAAGCTTCCCTTCAATTGGAAGACCAACTAAACATCCAAAGCGGGTTGGAAATTCAGGCTAACCCCGGCGGAAAGAATTTGTTGAATATTGATGCAATGTCTGGCGGGGAGAAAACTTTGACGGCTTTAGCGTTCTTATTTGCAATCCAGCGTTATAAGCCAGCCCCTTTTTATATTCTTGATGAAATTGATGCATCATTGGACAAGGTTAATACAAAGAAGATTACAGACCTTATTAAAAAAATGTCAAAAAAAGAGCAGTTTCTGGTTATTACACACAATGATTATACAATCAAGAATGGAGATAGGGTTTATGGTGTATCTATGGAAAATGGTGAATCAAAGATTCTTGGGTTGGAATTACCCGAAGTAAAAGCTGGTTAATATGGAAGAACAAGTTCTACTTGAAAGAATAATCAAGCAACAGTCATGGGAAGATTTGATTGATTACATAGTTACAATGGAAGATTTAGACCCATGGGATGTTGATATAACAAAACTAACGAATATATTTCTTGATTATATTGAAACTATGGAAATGCTTGATTTCAGAATTCCTGCAAAAGTTGTTCTCGTAGCTTCTATTTTATTAAAATTAAAAACAGAAATCACTTGGCCAACTATTAGGCAGAAGCCAACAGAATATTCATTTGATGATTTGCAAGATGATTTAGCATCCTATGAAGAAATAAAACAAAAACTTCAGCAAATGACATTAGAGCCTGGCTCGATAAGAATAGTTAAAAGAAAAGTTACACTTGATGAGTTAGTTGGTGCATTGCAAAAAGCAGTCAAAGTAGATGACAGAAGAGAAATTAAAAAGAAAAAACTTGGGAGAGGATTGAGGAAAAATATAGATTTTTCAGAAGAAGATATTGAAAAAAGAATTAATTCATTAATGTTTAAGATAGACTCTTTTTTACTTCAGTTGGGATCAGAAAAAGTAGAATTTTCTAAATTGGTTAAAACTTGGGATAGAAATCAGATCGTTGATGTATTCTTGCCTATACTTTATTTAGCGACTAGAGGGAAAGTTAGTACAGAACAGGAAGATTTTTTCAAGGAAATATGGATTTTCTCGAGAAAACCGAAATATGAATAATTTCTGAGAT
>CAYZVE010000011.1:0-17886 GCA_964481805.1 uncultured archaeon
ACTTCACAATGTCAAATCAATCATCCGAGTATTATTATACATTCACAGATTTGCCTGTTGGTACATATAATTATAAATTTTATTCAAACGACACTTTGGATGAATGGAATTCTACCCAAGGGTATAAATTTACCATAAACAAAACAGCAACTCAACTAACATTAACAGCAATACCATCATGGTCAGAAACATATGGGGCACAGATAGTTGTGGGAGGAACAGAAAGTAATTCAGGGGATGGTGGATGCACATACAAATTGTATAGAAACGATATCGAAGTCACTAACCCTGAAACAATTACACTAGCGGCATACAAATACAACTACACATATAACGTAACATCCTGTCAGAACTATACAACAAATGAGATTTGGTCTTTTTTGAATATAAGCCAAGCGACACCTATATGTAATCTCTACTTGAACGGTTCAACAGATGATCAAACATACAACAGTAACCAGATAGTCAACCTGACAGGTCATGTGAACACTAGTTATGATGTCACAATCTACCTGGATATGAACGCCACGGGATATGGAAATGAATTCACATCAGATACAAATTCCTCAGTTGAGAATTTAACCAATACAAAAATTTTAACAGAAGGTAAATACAACATAACTACCCATTTCAACGGTGACCAAAATCATTCGTCCTGTTCTGATACAATCTATCTGACAGTTTTTGATACAACCCTACCAAACATCACCCTCATTTCACCAGCAAATAAATCAGGTGATAATGACGGGAACGTGACATTTGTTTATGAAGTTAATGACAATGCTAATATTATCAATTGTTCCCTTATAATAAATGGGGAAATAAATCAAACAAATACAACTATCCAGAAAGGAACTATCATGAATTTTGAATTAAACAATCTATATGTGGGTTCTTACAATTGGAGTATCATGTGTAACAGCTCTGTAAAAACAAAAATCGCTGGGACAAGAACTATATCAATCATAAAAACAACAGAATTCTCTGGAAATACAACCAACTTTAATAATAAAGATACCCAAAATATAAATAACCTTATTATAGATCAATCTACGTATGGGTCGATTAACTTTTCCGAAATTGTTGACTTAAGTCAAGGGGCTAATATAAATGAATATGTAAATATCAGTTTCAACAGAATAGAAATAAACTCGTCAGCTTTACCCAATCTTAACAAATCAGCAAAACTAACCTTCCGCAATTTGACATTTTCTAATCCTCGCCTAATAAAAGATAATAAGATATGCCCATCTTCGATATGCGCAAACGTATCTTATTCCAATGGTACACTCATTTGTGATGTTACGGAATTTTCTGCCTATTCCTCAGAAGAAACACCATCACTCCTGGAAACATCAGCTTCAAGCTCTAGGAGTAGTCATAGATGTAATTATGACCAAGATTGTAATTATGGCCAGTATTGTTTTGAGTACCAATGTTATAATTATGGATATGTTAATGCTACAGATTGTGAATATGGCCAGTACTACTTTAACAACACTTGCCATGACTATGAATGCATGGAGAACAAGGATTGTAAGGAGGATTATTATTGTTACGAACATGAATGTGTGAAGTTATTTGACATGGAAATAATAAGAATAGACTTCCCAATACAGCCAGGAGAATTTCTTGATTTCACATATTTTGTAAAAGGGATGTCCAATATAAGTGGAGATGTTAAAGTAGAATTTTGGATTGAAAATATCACAGATAAAGTAATATCAGGATTTGACACATTCTTCCTAGGATCTTATGAAAGCAAAACAAAAACAAAAGATTTATTTTTATCAGACAACATACCGCAAGGCTCTTATAACTTTTATATTCAAGTAAATTATGAAGATTATTCTGCCAAAGCATTTAGAGAAATACAAGTTAAAAAAGAAATTCCCTTAATTCTTGATATTATTCTATCAGAAATAAATCCTGAAAAATCTGATCTGAACTTTTATGCAGTTTTATCATTTAATAAAGATGAGCCAAATCCTATCTACTTACATGAAATAATAAAAAATGATAACGGAAAAGTATTTTGGTCCAAAGAAAGGAAAATGGAAATAATAAGATCAAAAAGAATAGACGAAACGGCAAGAAATCTTAAGCCAGGGGATTATACTTTAGAATTAGAGGCATTTTATAATAATAAAACATATAAAATAAGTGAAACTTTCACTGTTGAATCAACATTGACAGATTTGATTATGGGTTACATATTGATTTTGATATTATTTTCCTGTCTAACAGTGTATTTTATTTTCAGATCAAAGAAACAGGTGAAAGAAGGAAAAAAAGTTGAAAATGGATAAAAAAAATAAATTCTCATAAAATTAACCTAATCTTATGGAAAAAATATCTATAAAAGATTTCAAAAAATTATACGTGCCGCCAAAAGATTCACATAAGGGTCAGAATGGGAGATTGATGATAATAGCTGGCTCCGAGATGTACCATGGCGCGTCTATCCTTCCTTTAAAAGTTGCTTCAAGGATCGTTGACTTAGTCTATTTTTCATCTGTCCATGAAAATAATGAGATAGTTCAAAAGATGAAATCGGAACTTCCCGATTTTATTGTTCTCCCAAGAAAAAAAATATGGGAATTCATTGATAAAATGGATTGTGTGATGATCGGACCCGGTCTTGGGGAGAATAGAAAAACCAAAAAATTAACTGAAAAGCTTCTCAAAAAATATCCAGACAAAAAATTCTTGTTGGACGCAGATTCCCTTAAGATAATCAACCCAAAATTCCTGACAAAAAATTGTATCATTACCCCACACAAAAAGGAATTTGAAAAAATTTTTGGAGTTTCAGCTTCAAAAAAAAATGTTCCCATAATGTCGAAGAAATACGGATGCATAATCGTGCTCAAGGGGCCGGAAGATATGGTTTGCTCCCCAGAATATTGTAGGATCAATAACACTGGAAACCAAGGTATGTCAAAGGGAGGGACAGGAGATGTGCTTTCAGGATTGATTTCCGCTTTGGCATGCAAAAATGACCTTTTCCTTTCTGCATGCGCCGGCGTCTTCATAAATGGATTGTCAGGTGACAGGCTGAAGAAGAAAGTTTCCTATTATTACAATGTTTCAAACCTTGCCGAGGAAATTCCTAAGACAATGAAATGGTTGGAAGATCATTGAACCAATCTGACATCCAGAACAACATGGTTGACTTTTGGGGAATAAGACTTAACTTTTTTCCATGATAATAATTCAACTTCCATCCCATACTTAACAGCAGCATCATTTATTTCAAACAACAATTTTTCGTAAGACTCGTCTTCCCCCAGGAGGGAGTGGTAGTGGATGATCCCGTTCGGCTTAATTATTTCCATCGCATATTCAAGATAATCTTTCGGTGACGGCAACAATCCCATTAAAATTCTGTCAGCAATTTTTCCTAATTTTGCACATTCTTTTTCACAATCCCCAAACATAGGAACAATTTTATCTTCAACTTTGTTCAGTTTGATATTTCCCCAGAGATAATGGTAGGATTCTGGATTGAGCTCTATTGCATAGATTTTTTTTGCTTTTGAAAATTTCGCCAGCCCTAATGAGAAATAACCTATTCCAGAAAACATGTCAACAATGACTTCATCTTGCTTTACTTGGCCAACAAGCCTTTTTCTTTCTGTTAAGTTCCCTTTTGAGAACATAACTTTTGCCACATCTAATTTATAGAAAATTCCGTTTTCTTTGTGAATGGTTTTCGTGTTTTTCTCTCCTGCTATTACTTTGATATTTGGTTGCCTGAATTTGCCTGTTATAAAATCTGTTCTTCTGCAGACTGTTTTTGTATTAGGGGTATTCTCAAGGATTATTTTCCCTATTTTTTCACCATATTTCCATAATTCTTCTTTTAAGTTGACTATTACTACATCCCCTAGCTTTTGGTAGCTGGATGGGAGTAAGGATAATTCTTTCTTTGGAATTTTTATATTCATTGTAAGCAGTTGTTTTATAGGCTTTATCATGAGTAAAGTTATTTGACAGAATTTAAATAATTTACCTAGCACCTATACCTTAATAGAGTAGCTCTTCCCGCAATCAGTCTCAACAAAAGTGACATTATCCAACCCAGGGCCAACATCCCATTCATATATTTTAATACTGCGATATTCAATCACTTGATTAGTATAGCTTTCAATGAGAGTTTTGTTATCAAAATAAAGATGAACTTCAAAGTTATTGATTTGTTCGGAACCAATATTATTGAAATAAAGGGTTAATTTATCATTTCTATACAAATGGGATTTAATTTGAAAATTGAGAAATCTACACCTTTTTGGAATAGTTGTCGTGGTGTTTTCAATTTCTTCCAACGTGGTAGTCGTTTCTATTAGAGTAGTCGTGGTTTCTTCCAACGTGGTGGTAGTTGTAATAATAGTTGTAGTTGTTTCGGGAATTTCTTCTACACAACCTGAAATAAGTAAAATTAATAAAATGCTAAATATTATCATTTTCATAAATATAATTAAGTCAAACGCTAATAATAATTTATGCCTCTTTCAGGTATTTGTGAATATTGTAGAAAAATTAGCCATGCATTGCAAATATGTACTTATTGTGGGAAAAGGGTATGTTTAGATTGCATCAATTCTAAAACCCATATGTGCAAATCATGTGAACAGAGTAAATAGAATTATATGAAAGCTAAATTATTTGAAAAATTGGATAACAAAAAAGTGAGATGTCTAGCTTGTTCTCATTACTGTAAAATTCCAGAAAGAAAAACAGGGATTTGTGGAATCAGGAAAAATAAGGATGGGGAACTCTACTTATTAACCTACGGAAAACCAACTGGTCTTCAAATAGATCCGATAGAGAAAAAACCCTTATACCATTTTCTTCCTGGGTCGAATATCCTTTCTTTGGGGACTATTGGCTGCAATTTTTCATGCGGCTTCTGCCAGAATTGGCCAACTTCCCAAAAATCGAAAACGATTGGTTTATCTTCATTAGAAAAAATACTGAATGCCCAAGAAAAAATCACACCAAAGATGGTAGTTAATATTGCAAAAGAAGAAAAAATACCATCAATCGCATTCACTTATAATGAGCCGAGTGTTTTTTTTGAATATGCTTTTGACATTGCAAAGCTTGCTCATAAAAACAAAATTAAGACAGTTTTCGTATCAAATGGATTTATGTCAAAAGAACTTTTAGATATGATTTACCCATATTTGGATGGAATTAACATTGATTTGAAATCCTTTAGTGATAATTTTTACAGAAAAATATGCAGAGGGAGAATAAAACCAGTTTTAGAAAACATCAAAAAAATCCATGAATTAGGCATTTGGATGGAAATCACAACATTAGTCATTCCTGGAAAAAATGATTCTGGAAAAGAACTAACAGAAATAGCTGATTTTATTTCAAAAATAGACAAGTCAATACCTTGGCATTTAACTTCTTTTCATCCGAATTTCAGGATGGATGATATCCCTAATACACCAATGGATACTTTGCTGAAAGGGTATGAAATCGGCAAAAAGAAGGGGTTAAATTATGTTTATATTGGAAATGTTATGGATAAAGAACACGAAAAGACTTTTTGCCCTAAGTGCAAAAATCTTGTCATAGAAAGAGATTATAATGCATTTACTAAAAATTATCTAAAAGACGGTTTTTGCCAAAATTGTAATGAGAAAATAAAAGGTGTGTGGAAATGATAAGGAAACCCTCAGTTGCTGGTTCATTTTACCCAAAAGATAAAGATACACTAACATGCCAAATAAAAGAATTTCTCAAAAATGCCAAAAAACATCAGATTCCAGGGAAAATACGTGCCTTAATAGTTCCGCATGCGGGATATTCATATTCCGGGATAGTTTCTGCCTCGGGGTTCAGACTATTGAAAAATGAAAAGAAAATCATAATTCTTGGTCCCTGCCACCAATTCTATTTTAATGAATTTTTTGCTTCTGGTTATGATTACTGGGAGACTCCTTTGGGGAGAATTAAGGTGATAAAAAATAATTTGCCTGTCCTTAAAAATGCACATGAATTTGAACATTCAATTGAGATTCAACTTCCTTTTCTGCAAGTTGTTCTTAAAAATTTTGAGATATTGCCAATTTCTATCAATGGCTCTGGTTATAAAGGCTTGATTGATAGGATTGTTGATATGGTTGATGATGAGACTGTTTTTATTGCGAGTTCTGACTTAAGCCATTATCATTTACTTAAAGATGCAGTAAAAATTGATTCAGTTGCAAACAAGTCTATCCCAAATCTTGACATGGAGAAAGCCCAAAAAATTGAGGCTTGCGGCAAAGAGGCTATACTTGCTGTCATGGAACTTGCAAAGAGATTTGGATGGAAGGGAAAATTGCTTGATTATAGGACATCTGGAGAAATTACTGGTGAAGATAAAGTGGTTGGTTATGGTTGTTACGTGTTTTTTGGTGATTAAATGCTAACTGAAGAGGAAAAGAAATATCTGCTGAAATTATCCAGAGAAACTCTTGAAAGATTCTTTAAAGGTGAAAAATCAATCCCGAAAAATGTTCCCTTCAATAGTCTTAAGAAGAAAATAGGAACATTTGTAACCCTAACTATAAACGGCGATTTAAGAGGGTGCATTGGGCATATTTTTCCTGTTAATCCAATTTATGTTGATGTTGTTGAAAATTCAATCAGTGCCGCTTTTGATGACTCACGATTTGAGCCATTGAGAAAAGAGGAATTGAATGATGTTGATATAGAAATATCCGTTTTAACCGTTCCAAAAGAATTGAAATACGATTCTCCCAAAGATTTATTGGAAAAATTGAATGTGGGAATAGATGGTGTTTATTTGGTTGTCGGAAACAAAAGTTCTACTTTTTTGCCTCAAGTGTGGGAGAAGCTGCCAGAAAAGGAGGATTTTTTAAGCCAATTATGTATCAAGGCCTGGTTATCGGCTGATTCCTGGAGAAATAAAAACTGTAAAATTTATGTTTATCAGGTCGAGAATTTTAGCTAACACCTAAAAAAACTATAAAAATATTCTTACGCTTCATCCCTTAGTCAGCATAATTTAAAATAAAAAAAACCTAAAATTCCATTAATACATCGACTATTTTTTCAACTTGTTCTTTTTCTTCTTTGTTTTTTGCTTTAAGTAGATCTTGAACTTTATCTGTTAGAGTTTGTCTTTTTGTAATTTCTCCCATTTCTGCAATTGCTCTCAATGCAACTTCTGATTTTTCAACTTTTTCTTCGACTGATTTTAATTGTCTTGACAATTCAGTCATTGCACACCAAACTTGAGCGACTTTGACATCGTCAGCTTGCATGTATGCACACTTGTGTTGTTTTGCTCTTTCAATTAGTTCAGCTAGCTCTACTTGGGCATTTCCACAAAGGAGTTCTTTCCAATCTTTTTCTTCTCCAAAGAGCATTTTTTTTCACCTTAACAATTTTCTTTATTGCAAAACTTAAATACTTATCGGTACTTGATAGTAGTAACATTATTTGATACATTGTTTGATAATAAATATTTTAGAACAAAACACATTTAATCTTTCCATCCCCATATATTGGTCAATGGTTGATAAATATGAAAGAAGGAGATTTTGTAAAGATAGAGTATGTTGGGAGAATTAAAGAATCAGGCACAATTTTTGATTTAACGAATGAGGAAATTGCTAAGAAAGAAAATCTATATAACTCACAAATTAAATATAAGCCTTTGCCTGTTATAATTGGTTCTAATTTTATGATTAAAGGTCTGGAAGATGCCCTGAATGGTATGAAAGTTGGGGATAAAAAACATTTGATTATCAAGCCAGATCAAGCATTTGGACAAAGAAGCGAAAAAATGATTAAATTAGTGCCAGAGTCAGAATTTACAAAACAAAATATGGTTCCCTATCAAGGGATGCCTGTTAACATCAAAAATCTTCAGGGGCGTGTGATATCTTTTTCTGGGGGAAGAGTTAAAATTGATTTCAATCATCCTTTAGCAGGAAAAGAATTGGAGTATGATCTTGAAATAAAAGAACAAATAACAAAAAAAGAAGACCAAGTAAAATCAGTTCTTGAAATATTTTTCACACCAACAGGAAAGGAAAAAGTGAAAATAGAAGAAGGAACCATTGAAATAACAGTTGATCCCATTAGTGACCTACCTGGAAAAGCAAAAGAAGAAATAGCAAAAATAATCGTCAAATGGGTTTCTGGCTCAAAAAATGTAAAGTTTATTGAAGAGTACTTTTCAATTATACCCGAGAAGATACAAAACAAGAAAAATGCAGATGAACAATAATTGACTATGGCCAATTGGAAAAACATAAAATGTCCTAGTTGCAATAAACCCAATGATAGAAATGAATTGAAATCAAGAAATGGGGAATGTTTTTATTGCGGATTTAAGATGGTTTCTAACCTTAATGGTTTCGCTAAAAAATGAAGTTTTTTGTTACTTAAACATGGTTTAATAAAGTTTTAAATACTTAATTAACAGATAAAATTTTGATGGGGTATGTCATACGAAGATTTAGATTCTGACATGAATGATGATACCGATTGGGATGATGAAGATCTAGAATTAGATGAAGATCTAGAATTAGATGAAGATTGGTAATCACCAAAACCATTTTTTTCTTTCCTTTTTTAATTAAGCTTAAAAATTAGCCAAACATAGCAGAAAATGCATTAACAACTTCCTCTTCTTTCTTTTCTTGTGGCTCAGAATAATAGGATTTTTGTTCTTCATATTTAGGTTCAGGGCATTTATGGCATACCCATTTATTATACTTCTTCCTTATGCATTTAGAGCAACCAACTATTCGGCAATTATCGCATTCAATAAGTTCGTCTGTTTTACTCTTGCAATTGGGGCAAAATATATCCATGGTAGATTATTGTTTTTTCTTGAATTAATAACATATCAACTCCAGTAGTAACGCTTATGAAAATTTATATAAACAAAAAATTATGTGCAAAAATTCTAAAATTGAAAATTCATTTTATAAAATTTCTATTGCTTCACGAAAATCAGTTAATAAATAAATTCATAATTTATTTTTGGGGTGTAGAAGATGATTTGTCCTTACTGCCATGGGCATTTTGGGTTTAGATTTAGCAGGGGATTGAGCATGACAGAGATCTGTTTGGGATGTGGAAGCACAAAAATAACCAGTAAATTGGGAATGAATTTACTTTAATTTTTTATTTTACTATTTATTAATAATATGAAATTTAAATTGCAGAAGATTCTATCAAATGCTGGGGTATGTTCGAGAAGAAATGCTGAAGATTTGATAAAGGGTGGCAGAGTTAAAATAAATCAAAAGACTGCATTAATTGGGGAGAGAGCTGACCCAGACAAAGATGAAATTTTTGTTGATGAAAAAAAAATCCTATATGAAAAAAGACTATACATAATTCTAAACAAACCAATAGGCTACGTAACTACAATGGATGATGTTCATGCGGAAAAAACAATTCTTGATTTAGTCAAAATAAAGGAAAGAATTTTTCCTATTGGGAGGCTTGATAAAGATTCTGAAGGGTTGCTGATTTTGACAAATGATGGTGATTTTGCTAACAGAATAATGCACCCAAGTTTTGAGATAAAAAAAACATATCAAGTTAAGATAGATAATGAATTGAAAAGGTCAGATATAGAAAAACTAGAAAATGGAATAATTATCGGAGGCAAAAAAACATACCCAGCGAAAATAAAGATGATAACTCCAAATGAATTTATGATAACTATACACGAAGGAAGAAAAAGAATAATTAGAAGGATGATGAAGTACTTCAGATATAATGTCCTTATGCTAAGAAGAGTTTCAATAGGTTCTGTCAAGCTAGGAAATCTTGGATTGGGTGAATATCGTAATATGACTAAAAAAGAGAAACAGAGTTTGGAAAAATTATCACCAATTAATAATACTTAAATATTTCCAGTTCCAAAAATTAGCATGTCAATACCACTTTATTTTCATGATTGCTACCTTAAGGAATGGGATGCAACAGTAAAAGAAGTTAGCAAAGGAAAATATATAGTTCTAGATAAAACTGCATTTTATCCTGATGCTGGCGGTCAGCCTCATGATACAGGAATAATGGTGACAGAAAATGGGGAGGAATATAAGGTAGTTTATGTTGGCAAGTTTTCCGGAGAGATAAGTCATGAAGTTAATAAGGAAGGAATAAAACTTGGAGATAAAATCCATTGTAAAATCGATTGGGAAAGACGATATATCTTTATGAGATATCATACCGCTTCTCATGTTTTGGATAAAGTAATTTTTGATGAGTCAGAAGCAAATATAACTGGAAATCAAATAGCACTCGATAAAACGAGAATAGATTTTCCGCTTGAGGATTTTACTGAAGAGAAAGTAAAAATATTTGAAAATAAAACAAATTCAATCATTCAGCAAAATATCCCGATAGAATTAGAATTATTGCCAAGAGAAGAAGCAGAAAAAAAATACCCAAATTTATTCAGGCTGGCTAAAGGTTTCTCTGAAGATATAAAGGAAATAAGAACTGTTTCTCTCATGGGAATAGATACACAAGCTTGTGGCGGAACACACGTTAAAAATACTTCTGAAATTGGTAGAATAGAAATATTCAAAAGGGAAAACAAGGGCAAAAATAATCGAAGAATTTATTTCCGCTTAATATAATATTTTCCTTGGATATGATTTTTATGGAAAATTATAAAAAAGATTTAGATAGGTCAATTAAAGATGGTTCAGCCCATTCAGTTATGATGGGTTCCGGGGAGACTTATCTGAGTGCTTATGGACTTGCTTTAGGGGCGACTGATAAGCAAATTGGTTTTTTGGTGTCTATTCCGCAATTAATGTGTTCAATCTCCCAGCTATTCTCCACAAAAATAATAGAGACCATTAACAGCAGAAAAAAAATGCTGCTCATTTTTGCATTGATTCAATCATTAATATGGATACCAATAACTTATCTGATTTTTGAGAGAAGCTTTGTTGTTTGGAAATTGATTTTATTTGTGACTTGTTATTGGGTTTCTGGAGCTATTACTGCTCCTGCATGGAGCAGCTGGATTGGTGATATAATTCCTGACAAAATCAAAGGAAAATTCTTTGGGAAGAGGAATATGTATAATGGTCTTTCCCTATTTATATCGGTCTTTATCTCAGGTATTATATTGTCTATTTCTTCCAAATATAACCCTTTTATTGGGTTTGGAATAATTTTTGGAATCGCATTTGTCTCTAAAATTATTTCATGGCTTTATCTAAGGAGAATAGAAGAGCCTAAATTTAATATAGATGAGGAGAATAAATTTTCATTTTTGGATTTCATAAAAAGAATAACCAAAACTAACTTTGGAAAATTTGCAATATACATATCATTGATGACTTTTGCAACCCAGATTGCTGCTCCATATTTTGTTGTCTATATGCTGAGAGATTTGAAATTCAGTTATTGGACTTATACCATAGTAACCAGCGTTGGAAAAATATCAAATTTTGCTTTCATAGCGATTTGGGGAAAATATTCTGATTTGTTTGGAAACAAGAAAATCATGAGGCTGACAGGGTATATGATACCACTTTTGCCGATTCTGTGGTTGTTTTCTAATAATCTTGCATGGATTTTGTTTATTGAGATATTTGGGGGATTTGTCTGGTCAGGGTTTAATGTATCGACTTTCAGTTTCATCTTTGATACTGTATCACCCCAAAAGAGGGTAAGATGCGTTTCCTATTCCAACCTGCTGAACGGGCTATCAATCTTCTTAGGGTCAACTTTAGGGGGATTTTTATTGCAGTTTGGGGAGATGTTCTGGTCAAACTTTTTCTTGATATTGATTGTTTCTGGGATTGGAAGGCTTTTGGCTTCTATTATAATGTTGCCTAAGATTAAAGAAGTCAGATGGGTGGAAAATGTTAGCGAGCATAGGTTGTTGTTTAATGTTGTATCTGGTGTGTTTGAAGGGTTGAAATACCCTGTATTATTTTTGTCAGAAAGAAGATCAGCCATCAAACGTAAAAGTGAAGGAATTATTGATTGGCTTAGAAAATTTATCGAGAAAAGCCTTGGAAAGAGGAGTAAGTATAGTTGATATTTATGGGATTTGAAAGGCTATGCAGGAATGTAGATAAAAAAAGTTAAATACCTACTTGGTTATTTAGACTATATGGAGATCAGAACAATACCCGTTGTCAATGCAATAATCATGAAAGGTAATAAAATCCTTTTAGGAAAAAGAAGTTTGGAAAAGAAATTTCTCCCTGGTTATTGGACTACCCCTGGGGGAAAAGTAGAACCAGGCGAAAAAATAATAGATGCATTGAGAAGAGAGGTTAAAGAAGAGACAAATCTTGATATTAAAAAATCAGCCCTTTTAAGACTGAGTGAACAATTTCATGATGATCATTACCACATAATTTTTGACTTTAAAGTCGATCCAAAAAATTATGATTTTGAAGTTGGGAGTGATTTGGTTGAATTAAATTGGTTCGAGAAAAAAGAAATAACAAAATTAAGAGTTGATAAAGAAAATAAAAAATTTCTTCAAAATTTAGATTTTAATTCCAAAGATATTTTAGTCGACCTGTGAAGATTATTAACATTTTACAGTATCTACATATAGTCTTTCAGCCCATTCGTTGCATAAATCTATATTCTGGGATCTCAAAAGCCTATCAAGAAATATGAAATATTCTGAAGAGGTAACAGATCTCCTAGATTTGGGGAACAGAGCAACTCTGATTGGCAGCCCACCTTCATCAGACACTTTTCTATGCAACTGATTTAATGTTGTGCCAGAATAAGAAACATCTATCACTGCGACTTTTCTGCCTTCTATTGGTTTTGGAAACATTTGACCTTCATATGACATCGTCTGCCCTGCGTGATATTCCCAAAACATTATATCATCATACCTTTGCCTCCAGTCTACAAAACCCAAAGCCATTTTGATTCCAGATTTTGGGATAAAAATATATACATCAGCTTCTGGAATTTGATCCCAAAACCCATTAATAACACAATCTGGTTTGTACAGAGGTGCAATCACTTTGTGGACTTCTTCAATACTCCTATAAAATTGTAATGCTAATGGTGACAATTCAGAAGCTGGATATTTTCTTGCGCCTAATCTTCTTGTTTTTGGCAATTTCTTTGTTGTTCTTTCGTTCTGTTCGCTCCATTCTGGTCTACTTTTGACCAAATTCAGGACACACTTCTTTATGGCTGATATTCTAGAATCACTGCCAGCAATCCTCATTTCTGTTTCAAGAGCTATACCGTCTAATAGATAAACATCGATACCATCTACTCCTGCTTTAGCCTGTTCCAAGATGTTTGGAAGTTCACCTTTTGCCCTTAGATCCATCAAAGTCCTGTAAGTGGTGAGATTATCAGGAGATCCATATTGAGCTTTGAATGGGTCAGATAAATCAACCAACCATTCTTCTGGTGCCCTCAATAAATAACCCTCCTTTCCAGGCTTGATTTCCCAACCCATACGTGATTTTTCTGCAGCTTCCCCAAGGTCACGCGTTGGAAAGACCAATTCCTGTCTTTGGTGTGGATAATTATATGCTATGGCACCATGTTGATTTTCGTGAACTACCCTCAGTTCACCAGATGAAAATCTGTTTATGTCTTGTATAGTATCTATCATTTGAATCCCGTTATCCGTCTAATACCTCATGAAGTATGTTAGATCTACTACTAAGGCCGCAATATACCCCCCTGAAGCCATTTTGCCTGTATATGTCAGCCAAATCTCTTGTAAAGTGAACAATTGTCTCCATTGTTGGAGATATTCTTTTATTCCAAGGTGTTCCTTTTTTTGGGACGAAAACACTATAATCAGCCACAATTCCATGACCAGCAAGTTCTCTTATACCTTCCAGTAATTCATCTACTGGTTGTGCACCCAACACAAAATTGCTTCTCACATTTCCATACCCGAAATAATTTACTGAGTCCTTTAGTGAATCAACTATTCCTTGATAACCGAATAAATGTGCTTTCCCAGGGCAAACGTCTTGAAAAGTTCTATCTCCAATCACCTCAAGATTGAATGCTATATTCCTGAATCCCAGTTCTTTTGCTCTTTCTAAATAACCTTTCCTTCTCTCGTCACTAGGCGGAACTATGTTCAAGTAACTGTCCATAGCAGAAAGTGGTCTAACGGAATTAAGTCTTTCCCCTACCTGTAAACAAATTTCCCACTCGGTTCCCGTGTCAAAAAGATTACCTGCCATTAATTGGAGGTGTTCATGAGGTTCTATTTTTTCAGTATCGAGTAATACTCTGAATGAGTATCCTATCCCGTCAAGATAGGCTGGACCATGATGTTCCCACCATTTATTTGTATTTCCATTAAAATCAACCAGTGTGTTCAAGGAGGGCATACCACTCATTTCATCTGGTCTCTTTGGATTTTCATCACAAAATTTACACATTGTTCCATTTAGCCAGTGTTGACAGCCAGAATACGCCAAAATACCAATCCTGTCCATCCCGAGTATTTGGACATAATCTCCCAATCTTGTCTCTTCTCTTGCTAGCCTTCCAGAAGGTATTTTTAAGAATGAATAAGCTCTTTCCCTGACAGGGTCAACATTTACGCTC
The DNA here is from genome assembly GCA_964481805.1 of uncultured archaeon. Lineage (GTDB taxonomy): Archaea > Aenigmatarchaeota > Aenigmatarchaeia > CG10238-14 > CG10238-14 > CG10238-14. Next base: position 14,584 of record CAYZVE010000011.1, read on the forward strand.
AGCCTTTCATCGGCAATGATGTCAACTAAATATAAATTTCCACCATCTACGACCATTCTTAGCGGTGAATCAGATCTATAAGAAACTTTTGTTAATGTTCTCATCCCATTCCTTTCTAATATAACTTCGCTTGGGATTATTGAGGGATCAGTAGAAGCGTCTATCAACCTTCCACCCATTACACGGTGTTTTTTTATTCTATGTTTTGTCTTCATTCGAGCTATTTTTGGCATTTGATCTAAAAGGTTATCACCACAGTCAACACCAAGATCTAAAAGAAGTGCCTTATAGGCAGCTAATTCTGGAACAGTCTTTAACACTGGGTATCTTTCCAAAATTTTTTGTGGCATTGAAACCTACTACTTAAAAGTGGCGAAAAATATTTAAGTTTACCCTTTTCAGTCTTATTAGAAATTTAGTATGTAAAGTTGAAAAATATGAGAGCTATAACAATTTCAGGGTATTCAGGTTGTGGAAAATCTTATACATCCAAATTGCTTTCGGGTGAATTAGGTTTGCCTTATTTATGTGCTGGCGACGTCTTTAGAAGGTTTGCCCATGAAGCAGGCTCAGAATTGGTGAAATACGCAGAAACTGCTCCAACAGAAATTGATGAGCAGGTAAATGAAGCTATTCTTGAAGCCTACAGGAATGGGGATGTTGTTATAGACAGTAGGATAGGAGGTTTTTTATGTCCAGACTCCATTAAAATATGGTTAAAATGTTCCGAAGAAGAAGCTGCTAGGAGAATAGTTTACAGAAATTCCTTGAAAGGCATTACAACCTCTGAAGATGTTGTTTTAACTCAAGTCAGGGAAAGAAACAGAAATACAAGAGCGAGACTCATGGGAAGGTACGGATTCGATTTAAATTATTTGAACGTGTATGATTTAGTTATAGATAATGAACGGCTTCCACCAGAAAAAACATTATCGCTGGCACTATTTTTTGTGAGAATGGTTAACGAGGATTAAATGTCAAAAATACTGTATTTTGAATATCTACTCTCTTCAATGGATTTAGCTAGCAGAATAAGGGAATTAAAATTGTCAGAAGCCCAGATAGGTTACTCCGCTGGTGATAATCTTGATTGGAAAGAAGATGCCGCATGGGAACAAGCCCAAAGAGACTTTATGGTAGCAGGTCAAAGACTAGCCGAAACAAGAGGATATCATGGGAGATTTCGCGATATAATAAAACCAAATACAGCACCAAGAGTTTTAACTGTTCAGGTAGGTACCGGGGTTTTATTTGATGTAAATAGAGATAAAGAGAGATTTTTAATAGGAGGAACTAGTGAAATAGATGAGGATTCAGGGGATAAATATCATGGAAGGATTTCTATCGATGCGTCATTAGGTAAAGTGTTGAATGGAAAATCTAAAGGAGATAGATTTGATTTTATAGGGAGTAACTATGAAATATTATCTGTAAAATGGGGGGTTCCAAGTTATCTGAAATGGTATCTCCCAAGATATTTTGATTCTAGTGTTGCTAGATTTAAAAAGATGAAAGATGATACCTTAGAAAGAGGCATACTTTCATCAACTTCATTGAGAATGATGAACCTTGCTGATAGATTTAGATTTTTAGAAATGGTGACTTCTGCTTACCATTTGAATATTTCTTTTCGAGAACCTCCAATAAGATATGAAAGAGGTATTGTGATGAGACTAAGTGAAGCGAATCTTTATTATATACCTTTTAGTAAACTTGTAAGAATAGATTAGATATTCACATCTTTTATCGGATTTCTCGAACTTTCTTAGCCTCTTTTCAAGATTCTCCTTAGAATTGTGTATGTCTATTCCCAGTTTCATAGATGCGCGCTGGCTTTTTATCTACTTAAAGCTTGCTGTGACCTGAACCAAATAGGCAGTGCAGGGGATGAGATTCGAACTCACGAACCCACTGAGGGAATAGATAACCCATGGTCATATCTTGAGTTTCGACATCATTAAATCAGCACTCAATGATACTATCGCGTTTGACCACTTCGCTACCCCTGCTTGAATTAATAATAATAAGAAAAGAAGATATTTTTAACTTATGTTTTCCAGTTCTGACTTAAGGTCGTCTACTTGTGATTTTAGGGTGTCAACAATCCCTGTCAAATCGGATTTTTTTTCATTTTTGAATTCGTCCTTAAAGCCTTTTGGCTTAATGAATTCTGAATCTAATATAATTAGTTTGTTGTCAATCTTGTTAGCACCATCTTCAATCATTTTTCTATTCTCTTCGGCCAACCTTTCAATTTCCTTTTGTACTACTAAAGCATTTTTTACCATCATTGTAGTAGCTTTTAGGTCATTTAGTAAATTAAGAATAGAATTATACCTGTTAATCTTGACAAAAAGAGGGGCAAACTTTGATTTTTCTTCTTCTTTGGGCATTGGTTTTGATTCAATAGTTTCTTTTATTTTGGGAGTTATGCTAATAGGCTGAGTAAATTCCCCTTCTTTAACAGCATTTTTTATCTCATGTATATCTGTTTGTGGTCTTTCTTCCGGTTTTTTTCTTTTGAAAAGTATCATAAATATCCTTGAAAAATATTTGTTTTTTCTTATAATAAAACTTTGTTTCAAATTCTAAAAATGCACCAGGCGGGATTTGAACCCGCGTCGCAAGCTTGGCAAGCTTGTATCCTGACCAGGCTAGACTACTAGTGCATAAATTTAACCAAAAATTCCGCCAAAACCTTGCATAGCTTGATCTTCTTCTTCATTTATTTTTTGCAATATTTTTTCTTTTGTTTTCTCATTTACTTCTTTTCCTAGATTTTTCATCAGTTCTTTTGATTTTTTAACCGCTTCTTCTACACCTGAAATATAGCAATAGAATTTATTTCCGAGCCCCAAAGCATTCCCATGTTTGAATAGAATGCTAGCTCTTGCAACTACATCATCTTTTAGGAGAATATCCTTTGTTTTTTGAACATTGGATTTTTCGATTTCAAATATCGCTTTCAAATAATCACCTTAACCTAATTCTATTATATACTTTTATATTTTTGACTATTTTTATGATTAAGTTAATTTGAAATCAGAAAGAATAAATAACTTTAGCTGCCTTTAATGACAAGGCCGTAATTCCTTAAAATTTGTGCTCTAAGTTTTGAGCCTATTTTTGTTTCTGTAACTACTACTTTTCCAGATTCCAAAGCTTTTTGCCTCATTAACGTCATTTCATCCATTTTTTTCTTTGTCATAAATAACACCCAATAGAATACACATTAAGAGAAGTGTAAACCTTTATTTATTGTTTTCTATATTTAAAAATATTTGGGTTGTAGGAAGGTTGTGT
>CAYZVE010000012.1:0-9889 GCA_964481805.1 uncultured archaeon
AGTTTTTCCAAAACTTAAATATCTAAAATTCGATATTTCTTGTATTAAGTATGAGGTGAAATAATAAATGAATGCATTACTCAAGCTTTTGATTGGAGTGATTTTACTAGTGATACCTTTGGGAATGTATGCCTTTGAATTAATGAATGGAGTTAATAGTGGGGTAAACATACCAGTGATTGGGAATTTACATTTATGGAAATCTTTAATAGTATTATTAACAGGTTCTATCCCGCCTTTTGTTATGTTAATTGGGTTATTTATTATCTGGTTAGAACTTGACGAGTTAAAGATAGAAAAAGAACTAAAAGAAGAAGAGAAAAAAGAAGAAACAGAAAAAATAAAGAATAAAGTTACTACAGCAAATTCAAAAACAAAAAAGAAACCAACCAAAAAAACAGAAAAAAAGTAATCCCTTTTAAATATTAGATAATAAATCTAAATTATGGGAGTTCAGATTTCTGGGATAATCCCGAAAAGTGAAATAGAAATAGAAAGTTTATCAGGGAAAAAAATAGCGATTGATGCCTACAATATTCTTTTTCAATTTTTAAGTATTATTAGGCAACATGATACCGGTGAACCTTTAAGAGATTCAAAAGGTAGAATAACGTCACATCTTTCTGGTGCTTTTTACAGAAATATCAAACTAATGGAAAATGGTATAAAACCCATTTTCGTTATAGATGGTCCACCACCTGATTTCAAAATGAAAGTTCTTAGAGAAAGGCAAAAAGTTAGGGATGAATCAAAAAGAAAATGGAAAGAAGCTGTAGAAAAAGGTGAAAAGGAAAAAATAATGACTTATGCTCAAGGATCTTTGAAAGTAACAAAAGATATGGTAGAAGATGCAAAAGAGCTTCTTGAAGCGATGGGTATTCCATGCATACAAGCGCCGTCAGAAGGGGAAGCGCAAGCTTCATTCCTTGTTAAAAAAAATGATGCATATGCAGTAGGATCCCAAGACATTGATTCATTACTTTTTGGATCGGAAAAAATGATTAGAAATCTTTCAATAACAGGAAAAAGGAAATTTCCTAGACAACAAACATGGGTTGAAATAAAACCAGAATTAATAGAATTAAAGAAAGTTTTAACAGAATTAGAATTGACAAGAGAACAATTGGTTATTTTAGGGATATTAGTTGGAACAGATTATAATTCTGGTGGAATAAAAGGAATTGGGCCAAAAGGGGCATTGAAATTAGTTAAAGAAAAAAGTAATTTAGAAAATGTTCTGAAGGAAATTGAATGGGATTTTGAAATAGACCCGCAAAAAATTTATGACTTTTTTTTGAGCCCACCCATAAAAGAAGATTATGAAATAAAATGGAGAGAACCAGATAAAGAAAAGTTAATGAAAATATTAGTTGATGAACATGATTTTTCAGAGGAAAGAATTGAAAAGGCTGTTGATAGGTTATTAGACATTAAAAAAGAAGGAACACAATCCACACTTACTGGATGGGTTAAGAAATGATCAGTCTTTAACAACCTTTTTCAAAAATCCAATAATCCCCTTTTGTTCGTATTTATTAACAATCTGTCTTGTAGTGTCCCAAGTAGTTCTAACATATCTTGGCATTTTGCCTTTGTTATCTTTTGCTAATTTTTCTAAATGTTGAATAGTTAGTTCATCATGAGGATATCCTACACCCAAAGGTTCACCAACTTCTTTTTCTAATTTTTTTATTTCCTCATCTCTGTCAACTTTTGCCATTATTGAAGCAGCTGAAACAACTGGGTAATTTTTATCGGCATGATTTTCAGCAATAATCTTTACTTTTTTATGTTCAAGTTTTGAAAAAAGGTAATCCGTAAATTTATGGCTGTTATAACTTGGGGAGTCGATATATACTTTATCTGGTCTGACCATATCAATTATTTCACTCATCTTTATTGCTTCTATTTGATTTAGATTTATCCCCTTCCTTCGGTTAGCATCTATCTTATATGACGGTACTCTGAGAATAATCACATGGCTTGCGATTTTCTCTATTTTTTCAGAAAGTTCTTCACGTTTTTTTGGTGTAAGCATTTTTGAGTCTTTTACTTTTATTTTTTTTAATTCTTCTTCTTGATTTTCATTTATAGCTAAACCACATAAAACTAAAGGTCCTATCACAGAACCCCTTCCAGCTTCATCTATGCCCATTATTAGCAATTAACCGCCTAACCGATATACCTTGCCGATTCTTCTGAATATTCTGTTGTTTTATTATTAGTTTTTCTTTTTTGAATTTTCACTTCACCAAAATTTTTTTCATATTTTTCCATATTTTCCTTTAATATTTCAAGAATATTTTTTGCCATTATTGGATCCATTACTATCGTTTTATGTTTTATCACCAAAGACTGTTGTATTTCTGGACCCATCCTATCAAATCTGGGTGTTACTTGAACAAAATCAAGGATGAACTTATTGGGACTATGTGAAATGGTAACGCTATCTGTAAAAAATGCTGGTTCACTGTGATCAATATTAACATTAATTCTCTTTTTTTCCGGCATAACATCACCTTTTATTTAAATTATTAATTTCCATGCTTAAACTAATATATAGATTGATAAAATGAAATACTTAAGAGTAAAAATTAATGGGGAAGAAATTGAATATTTTGTAAATGGAAAAGGTAAGAACATTATTTTCATACACGGACTTGGCTCTTCTGCAAAAGTTTGGAAAAAAGTTATAAATAGACTCTCAAATAAATTCAGATGTTGGACAATTTCATTGCCTAAATATAAGGATTTTGAAATCAGAATATACTCAGAATTAATTAAGGGGTTTATCGAAAAATTAAAAATCGAGAATCCATATGTTGTTGGTAGTTCCCTCGGAGGATTAATTTCAATTGACTTCGCAAACAGAAATGAAATTGAAAAAATGGTTTTGGTGTCTACACCTCTAACTAGAATAACACCAAAAGGGCTTAAAATTCTCATTGAATCTCTAGATAAAAAAATAAATGAAGATGAATTTTTCAAAAGGTTGTCTGAATGGTTCCTCTCAATAATACCAGCCACAAAAAAAATAATGAAAAAAAATTCATTGAAGTTTTTTACAAAATACATTAAAGGTATAGCAAATCTTGATTTTCCATTTGATTGTTCAAAATTGAAGTTGGATGAAGAATTCATTCTGGTTTATGGAAAAGATGATTTGTTTTTAAAAATACTTCATGGCCTTGAAATTTATGAAGAAATCGGAGCCAAAAAAATTATTGTTCTTGATTCTGGCCACTCTATACCAACAAAAAATCCAAAAAAACTATCTGAAATCATAGAAAATTTCTTTTCGGATAAACCAAAAGATATTATTGAGGTTATAGTCGAATTTATCTCGGAGAGTTTAGAAAAATTATTTGATTTTATTGCGAATTTTTTAAATTATAAATAATTGGTTAAATTTGTTTTTCCTAAATAAAAGTATCTATTTTTAAAAATAATGATTTAAATAATAATCAAGATAATTATTTGAGTGGGTTCCTTGACAAGAAAATTTGATATTAAAGTCGAAAATATTGTCGCTTCTGTTGCTTTAGGTGTAAGAATACCCCTTGAAACATTGACTGAGCATCTGGAAGGAACGGAATACGAGCCTGAACAGTTTCCTGGTTTAGTTTATAGGATAAAAGACCCTAAGGCTACATTTCTATTGTTCAGTTCTGGCAAGATTGTATGCACTGGAGCAAGAAAAATAGAAGATATAGAATTTGCTGTTAATTCATTGTCAAAAAAATTAAAAAACATGAATTTCATTAAAAAATGATTTTTTTTGTGATTTTTGAATAATTAGGGTATTAAAACCCAAAAATAATAGAAAATACCTGATTCATCAACACAAATTAAATTAAAATTTAACATTTAATTACTTAACATGATTATATGAAAAAAAATGATGTTATTAATCAGTTCACAGAATTTTTAAGAGAAAAATGTTATAAAGATTTGGCTCTAGCTGTAAGCCAAGGGGAAATAAGTTTAAAAATAGATTTTTCAACACTAGATAAATTCAACCCTTATCTAGCTGATGCTATTCTTGAAAAACCTGATGAAAACCTTGAATTAATAAATGAATCAATAGAACAAATAGACTTCCCAAAAAAACAACCTATAAAAATAAGATTCTTTAACCTTCCAGAATCCACAGAAATAAGAATAAGAAATGTTCGAGCTGAACATATAGGAAAACTATTGACAATAGATGGCATAGTTAAAAGAGCATCGGAAATAAGACCAGAAATATCAGAAATAATATTTGAATGTCAGGAATGTGGCCAAAGGATGAATATAATTCAAGATCAAAAAGAAAAAACACTCAAATATCCTACAAAATGTGATTGTGGCAATAGAAGAAATTTTAAAACAATTAAAGAAAAATTGTATGATGCAAGATGGTTAGCAATAGAAGAACCTTTTGAAATAACTACTGGAGAAAAACCGTCTGAAATAATGATTTACCTCAAAGAATACCTAGTAACACCAAAAATGAGGAACAAATCTGAACCAGGTAACAGAATAAAAGTTGTTGGTATCTTAAAAGAAGTGTCAAAGAAAACAGCTCGTGGAGCAAAAACAAGGCAAATGGAAATATTGATTGATGCAAACAATTTTGAAACTTCTGAAGAAGAGTGGGATGAAATCGAAATCACACCAGGAGATGAAAAAATTATAAAAGAATTTTCAAAAGATGAAAAAATATATGACAAACTAACTGCTTCTTTAGCACCTACTATGTTTGGATTAGATGAAGTTAAACTATCGATTATTCTTCAATTATTTGGAGGTATCCATCATCTTCTAAAAGACAACACGAGGATACGAGGGGATATTCATATACTCCTTATAGGTGATCCGTCTGTTGGGAAGTCTCAGTTACTTAAATTGGCATCAGAAATGATACCCCGTGGGAAATATGTGAGTGGAAAAGGTGTAACTGGGGCCGGGCTGACAGCTGCAGTAATTAAAGATGAGCAATTTATGGGTGGATGGGTTCTTGAAGCTGGGGCATTAGTTTTATCAAACAATTCTATGGTCAGTATAGATGAATTTGAAAAAATGGATAAAGACGACCAAGTAGCAATGCACGAAGCTATGAGTCTTCAAACAGTATCAATAGCAAAAGCTGCAATTATTGCAACTTTACCGTCAAGAACATCCGTACTTGCAGGTGCCAACCCAAAATTCAGTAGATTTGACCCATATATTCCAATTCGTGAACAAATCGCTATCTCAGAAACACTTTTGTCTAGATTTGATCTCAAGTTTGCTTTGAGAGATATTCCTGATGTTGAAAGAGATGAAAAAATGATCACACATATTCTAGACGCAAGACATTTTGATCCAGAAAAAACAAAACCAGCAATTGATCCAAGTTTTTTGAGAAAATATATTGCTTATGCAAAAACACATTGTAAGCCAAATCTTAGTAAAGAAGCAGGAAAAAAGTTGAAAGATTTCTATATTGGACTTAGAGGAAAATCAACAACTGAAGAATCTCCCGTTCCAATAACATTAAGGCAATATGAAGGTTTGATAAGATTAGCAGAAGCAAGTGCAAAGATAAGATTAAGAGATGAAGTTCAAGAAGACGACGCACAAAGGGCTATTGATGTAATGAAATTTTCACTTAGGCAATTTGGGTTTGATCCTGAAACAGGCCTTCTAGATATCGACAGAGCAGAAGGAGCTGGAACCACAAGCTCTCAAAGAAGCAAAATTAGGATTGTTCTAGATGTAATTGAAGAATTAAGTAATGTGATTGGTAAAAATGTTCCCATTGAAGAAATAATCAAAAAAGGAAAAGAGCAAGGTGTTGAAAGAACTGAAGATATAATCAAAAAGATGAAAGAAGAAGGCCTTATTTTTGAGCCTAAACCTAGGGTCATACAGAAAATTTAGGCAATCGTGAACTACTCCCGACTAAAGCCGTGAGCGTCTTTTGAACACTCACTCGAAAGTTTCCCATCTCCTGGATGAGTTTTGGGCTGGTTCACATCAACCCCTTCTTTAGACATATAGTCCAAAGAACTTTTCAAATATTTTTTGAAGCATTATAGTCTGCATTTACTTGATAGCCACATTTATTGCATTTGAATAATCCCTGATAAGGCCTTATCCCTTTGGAACCACACATTGAGCAAGTGTGTGAAGTTCCTCTTTCGCTGATTTTAATTACTTTAATTCCATTCCAGTTTGCTTTGTATTCAATGAATTGTGTTAACTTAAGATAAGGCATATTAGAAACAATTCTATTGAATTTCTTACCTTTACTATTATTTCTGATACCTTTTAAATCTCCAAGAACTATTACTGAATCAGTTTTTTCTGCTTCTTCTACTATTTGTTTTGAAATGTTGTGGAGAATGTTGTTGACAATCCTTTGTTCCTTCTGGCCAAATCTCTTGATCTCCTTCAATAATTTCCTTTTTCCTAGATTTTTTCTGATGTAACTGTATTTCCTTCTTATTCCCCTCACTTCCCTGCCATAGAATTGTGGCCTCTGATTGACTAACACCACAGATGCTGCGATTACTTTTTCTCCTAAGTCTATGAAGAGAATGGAAGAATATGATGATTTGGTATTAACTTCTTTTTGAATGGTTATGTTCACAAAGAAATCATCTCTAAATTTGTAAAGTCTGGATTCACATATTTTGAATTGGGAGAAGTCTATTTCTTTTGATGGTTTTATCGGCATTCAAAGGCTTCTTCTACCCTTAACCCTAATCCTTAGCCAGTATTTAGTTAATTTAGTATTTCTTTTTTCGATTTGTATCAGGTCTTTTCTGATCGAGAGAGGATATTCCTTTCCAAGATGAACAGCCTTGTAAAATCTTTCTACCTGCTGTTTATTGGTAGAGTAGAGATTTTCACCTAGATCCTTTTTCCACCATAACACGTCTTTCAATTGCAAGAATTCTTGGAGGCTACCGTATTCTTTTTCAAGAATAGCCTCCTTGACATTTGTTAAGCATATAATCTTGTACTTTATTGTTTTTCTGACTATCATATTTCATATTTTGAAGGATAATTGAAATGCCTTTAGAGAGAGTAGGGTTGGAATGAATTGCTAAAAGAAGGTATTAGACATTCAGAAAAAAAGATTGTAGCTTGTTTCCTCAATTTTAAGATTAAAATAAGGATTTTTAATGATGTGAATCATCGCAATTCATCTCTTGAATAAATTCAGGAGTGTTCTTACTTGGGTTGATATAAAAGTTTAATCTTATAAATAATGTTTATGGAAACATTAAGGCAAACAACAAAAGTGGCAAGAATTTCTGACATTATCAATGGAAATTTTGTAAAAAAAGAAGGGATGGAACCTAGCTATATATTAACAAATTTAGGAGAAAAAATATCCAGAACAAAAATTGTTGCAACGCTTGTTGATAAGTTTATGAGCGAAGATGGAAATTATTCTTCAATCACTGTTGATGATGATACAGATGTTATCAGAGTGAAAGCTTTCAAAGAAGATGCTGATTTTTTTGATAAATTCAGTATTGGAGATAATATTTTATTAATTGGTAAAGTCAGGGAATATAATGGGGAAAATTATATTATACCTGAAATTATGAGAAAAATTAGAAATAACTATGAAAATTACCACAAGCTAAAAATTCTGAAAGGGTTAGTTGAAAAAAAGAAAATCAATGAAATAGCCCAAAAACAAAAAGACAAATTTGCTGATTTTGAAGAATTGAAAAAATATATGATGAAAAAATATAATTTTGATGAAAAGGATATTGAAGGGGTTTTGGAGAATATTGGTGGAAAAGAAGAAAAGAAAGAAAAGGATTATAAGCCTATGTTGATGGAACTGATTGATAAGTTAGATGGAGGAAAGGGGGTAGAAATAAGAAAATTATTAAAAGATTCAAAATTAAATGAAAATGATTTTCAGGAAGCGGTTAATGAATTAGTGACTGATGGGTTATGGTATGAACCAAAGCCCGGAGTTGTCAAAAAAGTATAAATTTTAATTGTTATAAGTGGTTGTATGAAAAGTTATGAAGACATGCTAAAAGAAGCAGAAGAAAAATTGCCAAAAGAAACAAAGGAAAAGGAAAGGTTGGAAATACCTAAACCTCAAGTATTGGTTCAAGGGAATCAGACATTTATAACAAATTTCGAAGAGATAACTGGTGTAATGAGGAGGGATTCTAAACACTTTGCTAAATTTTTGTTTCGTGAACTTGCTAAGCCAGGTCATATTGATGGAAAAAGGCTTATACTTCAGGGAAAAGTTTATTCGAAACTAATTGAAAAAAAATTGGAATCATACATCAAAGAATTTTTGTATTGCAAAGAGTGCAATAGGCCAGACACTAAACTTGTTAAAGACGGTAGAATCACATTTATGATATGCGAAGCATGCGGGGCAAAACAAGCTGTTAGAAATATATGAAATCTTTCCCATAAATAAATATGAAAAAATTTCTTACTATCTTATTGATTGTGCTAGTCAGTGGTTGCACTAATCCAACTGGTCAAGTAACCAAAATTCCAGAAATTAGAGAGGACGGAAAAATAGAGATATATTTTTGCCCGCAGGATGAATGCAGGGAGAAACTAGTTAATTTTTTAAATGGTGCTGAGAAATCCATTCACTGTGCATTTTTTGATGTTGATCTTCAAGAAGTCAAAAATGAGTTGAAACATGAGATAGATGTTAAACTAGTTACAGACGTTAAAAATATCAACAAATCCAAAGAATTAAATCCTATCGTAAATCCTGGTTATCAGCTAATGCATAATAAATTTTGTATAGTTGATGGGAAGAAAATTTTTACTGGTTCTTTTAACCCAACCGAAAACTGCAATTTTTACAATAATAACAACATACTAATAATCGAGTCAGATCATATTGCAAAAAATTACGAGGATGAATTCGTGGAATTGTTCGGTGAAACATTTGCTGGTGGGAATGAAGTAAAATATCCTATTGTTTATCTAAAAGATTCAAAAATAGAGAATTATTTTTGCCCTGAGGATGACTGTTCTAGTCATGTGTTAGATACTCTGGAAAATGCAAGAAAAGAAATATATTTTATGACATTCAGCTTCACAGATGATGATATTGGAAATATGTTGATAAGGAATTACGATGATGCTATCATAGTTAAAGGTGTATTTGAAAGGTCTGGCATGAGTGATTATTCAGAATATCAACGTTTGTTGAATGCTGGTATGGATGTCAAATTAGATAATAACAATCACAAATTACATCATAAAGTTTTTATCATAGACAATGAGACAGTTGTTACTGGTTCATACAATCCCAGTAGTTCAGGTGATGACAAAAATGATGAAAATATATTAATAATTCATGACAAGAATGTTGCTAAGAATTTTCTTGAAGAATTTGAAAGAGTTTGGAATTATGAAGAAATTATAGTCACTGTTTGTATGCCCCGACAGGATGTTGTTATTTCTGAAATTTATTATGATACTACTGGCAAAGATAGCGAAGAGGAATATGTTAGCATATATAACCCCAGCAGTAGTAATGTTAATCTTGATTATTATTTTCTCTCCAGAGACAAGAATAATCAGAGACTAAGTGGTATTATTTCTCCTGGCGGGACTAAGAAATTTAACCCAAAATTTTCTCTACCCAATTCCGGAGGGTATGTTGTTCTCAGCAAAGGCGGATATCAGGTAGATTATGTTAATTGGGAAAATAATTGGAAAATAGAAGCCAAGAAAGGTGAAATTCTTTCAAGAAAAAGTTTTGAAAGGGCTAATTGTGAGGAAGAATGGGAAGTGTAATTTTAACACATATTAACTTCATCTAACACTTTATTCACGATACCATCAACAATAATTATATTTTTATTTTCCCTTGTTACATGAAAATATGTCACTCTCTCAAAATTTT
>CAYZVE010000012.1:9989-13905 GCA_964481805.1 uncultured archaeon
ATTATATTTTTATTTTCCCTTGTTACATGAAAATATGTCACTCTCTCAAAATTTTCTTCCAGCTTCTTTACTTCAAGAAATAATTTCTTTATATCAGGGTTTATTACTCTATATTCTCCATTTAGTTGCTTAATCATCAATTCACTATCAGAAAAACAAGATACTTCTTCATGAAAAAGTTCACTTGCCTTCTTCAAAGCTTTTATCAATGCTGTATATTCGGCTTTGTTGTTTGTAGCTTTTCCAATGTATTCACCATGCTTATAAATTATCTTTTTAGAATCAATTATTATAATTCCTATTGCACTGTTTCCAGGGTTGCCCCTTGAACCACCATCTGTATAAATAGATATTTTTTTCAAAGTCATTGAATTCATTAATCATTTTGAAAAATAAGAAATTAAAACAATATAATTTCAATATCTGAAACCTTCAATCTCTTTCATCAAATCGCTAAATTCAGTCGCGATTATACATTGCTCTTTTAAATCAGTTGGAAATAAATCAATGAACTTATGGTATTTCCAAATACCAGGACCAAACTGTTTGCCGTAAAAAACAATTACAGCTCTGTCATTAAAGCTCCTTATCGGTCTGCCTGCAGATTGTATACTTTTCTCAAGGCCGGGAAGGATAGATGTGAGAAATCTTGCATAATCTTTGTTGTCAAATTTTTTTGCAAAAAAATCCTCAAGGCATTTTCTTTTATACGTGATTCCAGGATAAGGAAATCCTACAATTATCACATTTTGCAAGCATCCTATAAAATCTACTCCTTCATTATATGAACCAAAAGCTATCGAAAACAAAACAGCATTATTTTCTTTCTTGAAACTTTCAAGTATATCATCCCTTTGTATTCGATAATCGTCGTTATCTAAATAGTCTTCAGAAAATGGCCTCAAATAAACTACTTTATCTAACCTTTCCTTGATTTTGGGAACATAGATATTGAAAACATCAGTGGAAGGAAAGACAACCAGAACATTTCCTTTCATGGAATTGATCATTTTAGTCAGCTGGTTTGATTTGAAATCCACATTTTCACTTCTTGTCTTCAATGTAAAATTGGCATATTCTTTGGGGAAAACCAGTATTTTTCTTTGGTCTTTTGACCATGGAGATTGTATGTCTTCTGAAATTGTATCTTCGGGAAAATTCATTAATTTTTTAAACTCTTCTAGAAATAATGTTCCACTGAACCCTATAACATTATAAGAATTTTCCAAAATATCTTTAAAGAGGTATGATGGATCTAAACAATGGATGTTAAGATAAGAAAATTTCTTTTCATTAAAATTTTTAATTTCAATGAACTGGATGAATCTTTCATCTTCTTGTATATCTAATAATGTATTCAAAAAATTCGCTAAGGGGAGGCATCTTGATTTTTTCTTGTCTTCCAAAACCAAGCCAGAAAAATATGAAAGAACTTCTATTGAATATTTCACTTCTCTTTTGTCTATTCTGAAATCCCCCTGTTCTGATAGTTCGGTTAATTTTTTTAGATCAAATGATATTTCATTGCTCTTTCTTTTTGCTATTATATCATGAACTATCTTATCAAGACTTGTAATCAATCCTATTGTTTCATCTATATCTTTTTGGATACTTTCCTCGTCTTTTTCGCTTACTTTTTCTTCAATATATTTTTTTCTGTAATCATTCATCTCATCTATGCAAGCTAGAAAAATACTAGTAGAAATTTTTATTGAACTTAATTCCTGGCATTTGTTTGGAAGGGAATGACATTCGTCAAAAATCACTATGCATTTAGAAAGATCAAATGTATCAAAAAAACCTTTACGAATAAATGGGCTAAGCATATAATTATAATTCAATAATATAAAATCTGCGTAGGTTTGAAGGTATTTTTTTATGGAATAATATGGGCAGTATTTTTTTATATCATCCCTTAATGAAAAAATATTCATGAATTTAGAAATGTCTGTGCCAATGATTTTTTTCAAAATTTCATTATCTTTCAAGACATGTTTTTTATAATTTTTGTAAAATTTACATGATTTATCTTTGCTCCTCTCACAAATTGTATAGAAAGATTCGGTATCCAATTCTTTGATTTCCTGAAATAAACATAAATCTTTTTTTGAAATAATTCTCCCGCCAAACAATTTATCATCTTTGCTAAATTTGTTTTGTATTTCTTGAAATTCTTTGAGTGGCTGAATTTGACCCGTAGTTTTGTTTGTAAGATATATTACTTTAAGACCATTTTCTTTAGCAAATTTTAGGACAACAGAAAGGACTGATATTGTTTTCCCCAGACCTGTTGGCGCCCTTAAAAGACAATGTTTTCTTTCGACAAGTGATTTTTCAACTAAATCCATCATTTGTTCCTGATATTTTCTTATATCATTGTATGGGAACCAGTAGTTCATGGGAGTAATAGTAATTGAATAAATAAAAAGAAATATTGTATTCTACCAGTGAATCAAATGCTGAAAAAATATGACTAATCCCGAATTATTCAATTTCTAAAAACTTATTCTTTCCTTGCTTTAGACCAATACTTGAATACATTGACATTAATTGAGAATTGAATATTTCTCTTGTTTCTTGAATTTTTTTCATCTCTTCGCTCTCAATGACATTTCCCAATTTATCGTTATCCAGCATTTGATTCGATAGAAAATTTCTATCTATGTCATTTTTCATCATTATCGTCCTTGAAATAATTAAGTTTTCCCAGTTTTCCTTGAACTTTTTTTGCTCTTCAATTATTTCCATAAAACATCACATAAGTAATATTTTTATTTATGATTTAAAATATTAAAGCATGTTATGAACGATAAAACCGAGGTAGAATCTATCAAGAGGATGATTTCTTTAATCGAACAGCTTCGTGGAGAAAATGGATATCCTTGGGTAAAACAACAAACTTTCATAAAACATTTAGATGAACTCAAAAAAGAGGTGCAAGAAGTTGAGGGTGCTATTTCTATTGGCGACAAAAATAATCTTGAAGAAGAATTAGGGGATGTTTTATTTGATGTTCTGATGTTAATCAAAATTTCTGAAGAAGAATATGAATTCAAATTGAAAAATATTTCCAAATTAATATGCCAAAAAATAGTTAGAAGAAAACCGTATATTTTTGGGGACGAAAAGGCAGAAACACCGGAAGAAGCGTGTAAAATATGGAAAAAAATAAAAGAAGAAGAAAAATTGAACAGTAAAGAATTTTAATGTTATATATAACATATTTTCATGCAAAACTCGGGGGAAGATGGTTGAAAATCGTATAGATTGGAAGTCGGACAAGAAATAAATTCAATAATAGGAAAAATCAGATTTCCGATTGATGGGTATTTTGATTTTAATGGGTTTATTCAAAATGTTTTTTCATGGACAGTCCTTAACATAGAAGCAAGTCTATCAAGAGGAACTTATAATTTTAACTGCACCGTTGGGGTGTGTTCTAATTATTTTGTAGAAGGAAAAGTTAGGGTTGGTCCTTATAGTCAACCTTATTTAGCACTCCGAGTGAAGAAGTGTAAATAGAACAAGTGTTTAAATATCTAATTTAACAAGAGCAAATTATGGTGAAACCCCAATCATCTGGAAAACTTTTGCGAGAAGCAATGCATTCGTATCAGTTTGGAAGAGCGACACCGGAAGAGAGAAGCCTACTGGTGGGGCATGTCTCAGCATATTATGACCCAGATTCTGATGATTGCAGATGGTGTAGATATAGCAGGTCATGCGCAGATATTAGGCAACAATTAGATAATCTAAGATCCTCGGTAGCATGAAATAAAATAATAACTTACTTTTGAAAGAATTTATTTGTAAAAAATTTTTTATAAAAATATTTTTTCTGACAATCTATTTATGTGTAGTATTATGAGATCTTACAGTAGTATTTATGCAATTGATGACTCTTCAAGAAAATTTG
>CAYZVE010000012.1:14005-15779 GCA_964481805.1 uncultured archaeon
ATTTTGCTCTTCTTCAACCAAACATCATTACGAATCTTCAACATAATATCAATCCTTTTCAATGCATATTCCAATGAATCGAATTTCAATGGTTTTTTACTCATAGCATCACGAATAGTCTCCCTTACTTTCCATACACCAACTTCAGAAAAACATTCTGGCCTAATTTCTCGGACAATCAAAACTCCAGCTTGCCGTTTGATTTTTTTCAAATACTCAAGTACAGCCAACCTGCCAGAATAATAAGCTCCAGCAACATCTTTAGCATATTTTTTTCTTCCCCAATAGAATTCGTAATCTGATATTACATTAGGTTCTTTCAAACTTTGAGACCAAACACCACCTGGAACAGCCATTTCAATTTGTTCAAACATCCAAGCAGTAGGCATAAGCAAGACTTCAAAATGATTTCCAATATAGTTACTTTCAAAAAGAAGATAATCGTCAACAGAAGGGTATGTTTTGACATTTTCTAGAATATTTTTTGAAATTATGTCATCGGAAGCTGTTATAGACCATCTTGTCGGAACTAATTTTCTTTGCTTTTTCATCCCAAGCAATCCGACTGAAAGTAATCTTGAAAGATCATATACATCCTGACCATGCTCATATAAATCCACCAATCCCTCAACCACTTTTAAATCAACATCTGATGTAACATATTCCACTCGTTTTTTTACTTCGGGATTTTCTGTTATTCTAGCTTTCTTCACTATTTCAGATGGGCCAAATGGTGAAGCATTGAAATTAAAATTCAATTCCATTTTAGGGATTTTTCTAAGAACAACTTCAGTGTCGACTGGTTTAGATGAAAGTGCAATCTCCTGAACGGTTTGCAAAAACTTATCCGGCCTAGTAGCATCAACCAAGTTTTTTCTTCGGGAATTGATTAGAGATGACCTGAATTCCAAAATTTTGGATACATCTAACCTTTGTGCATGCCATTCTTTAGGGGAATCCATTATTGACGTGTCTCCATGTTCTGATGGCAATAATAAACCAACATTTATTTTAGGATAACCATACCTTCCGACAAAAGTCGCTGGTGGGCTAGAACCAAATATTTCTGGCCTTTTTATTGTCTGTTTCATTTTTACCCTCTTCTGCATACTTTCAAGTATAGGGCATCTGGAAAGGCCACACCAGTTTCTTCCCTTGCAAGCTAGGCACATTAACCCCATTTTAAATCACCAAAACAATAATTAAATATGTTAAAACCTAAATTTATGTCAATTTGAGGTGATTATTTTGCCAGAAAAAATTGAAGAAGAAGTTGAAGAAGAAATGAATGAACCTGTCGAAGAAGAAATAGATGATGAAAAATTAGGATTGCCATTTCCAACTGCCCCTATTGTAAGGGTTATGAAATCCAATTTAGATGAGCATAAACTAATCAGAAGACAAGTAAAAGAACAGATGAATTTATGGTTAGGAAAAATATGCGCAGAAGTGAGCAAAGACATGAACCAAAGCCCATATCCAACTGTAGATGTTCCCCTTTTCAAACAATCAATTAGAAAATATGAGAACGTAGAAGAGTTAAAAAGAGAAAAAGAAAGGATAGTAGTGGCTCTGCAAAAAATCAAATTAGATTGTGACTCATTAATGAGGGATTTGGATCATAAATTTAATGATGAGGGATAAATGTTTTGCTATAAGCTTCACAAAAGCCGTTCAGAAAATCATGAATTAGTGTTTGCTGCATGTGATAAAGAGTTGGTTGGCAAAAAAATAAGAAAAAATCCCGAATTTGAAGTGAAAAAAGAATTTTACT
>CAYZVE010000013.1:0-15408 GCA_964481805.1 uncultured archaeon
CTTTAATCACAACTTTATTATCTCTCAGGAACATGAGTTTTGTAGAAATGGTTGGTTGCGGTTGTTCGAGGAGTTTTTGAATCTGTTTTATGCTATTATGACCCAAAACAATGGAAAACAAGACGTCCATGACCTCTTCATTCTCATCTATTTTACTGTATCTGGTTAATCAAATCACAGAATAAAATTAGGCAAATGTAGTTTTAAAATTATCGCTCCTGACAATATTTTAAATAATGACCATCATTAAAAATCTATTTTTTCTCCATAATTTCAATCATTTTCTTGAGTTTAGGAATGTTTTTATCCATTACTTTTTCCCCTTCTGTTATACCTCTTTTAGCCGCTTTTGGGGAACCAAAATCAAGGAATTTAATTTCATTGACTTGGGGCTTAATTCTGAGAAAATCCTTATTTTCTTTGAATTTAATGTCGATAAATCTTTTTTGCATTAAAAGATATGATGAATAAAGAGAATCTTTGATACCAAATTTTTTATTTTCTTTAATTTTCTGGTTAATACTTAGTGAAGGGGTTAAATCTACTGCAATATTAACATTTCCACCAAGCTTTTTGACCTGATTGAATGATATTGGCTCATTGACACCGCCATCCACTAAAAATTTTCTATTATATTCTATCGGTTTAAAAATTCCGGGTATAGCACAACTTGACCTTATAGCTAAAGATGCAGGGCCTTTAATGAAATGTACAGATCTGCCAGACAAAAGATCAGTTGCCATGCAACTAAATTTTATCGGAAAATTTTCAATCCTCTTATTTTTCAACAAAGAATTGAGAAAATTATCAATTTTTGCCCCAACTATTAGCCCGCCAGGAATTTTCCTTGAAAAATCCCAGAACATTTGTGCAACTTCTTTATAGCCCGTAGAATAAGACACTTCTTCAATTTCTTCTATACTTGACCCGCTTGCATATATTCCTCCAAACAAAGAGCCAGCACTCACGCCAGATATTACATGAATCGGTATATCATTTTTTTCCAGAGATTTGATTACACCTATATGGGCGAAACCTTTTGCTCCGCCTGAGCTTAATGCTAATCCAATTTTTACTTTCATGCAATAACAATTTAATAAATAAAAATAAATCCATTTTTTATTCTTATAGGTACATTGGAATAAAAATTATAAAGAAAGGTTTAGTTTCTGATAAGATGTAAATATATTTTAGAAAAAGTAAATTGATATTATGGAAAAAATAAGGAAAAAAATCAAGAACGAGGAAATAAGGAACTTAATAATAGTTATTCTTGCGGTGACTTTGATATTTGCATATCCAAATTTAAAGGAAAACTTGTTTCTTTACTTGGTTATAGTTTCTTTTTCAATATTTTTGAGATACATTGCCCAGAAATTATTGGGGGATAGATTGGGATGTATGGTCACATTCAAATTATGGCCTATAGGTGCAGCTTTGGGGGTGATGTCTTTATTGCTGAAGACGGTATATGGCTTCATTTTTACAGCATTAGGATATGTTGAGATTATACCCTATAATTTTGGAAGATGGGGGATTAAGCTGATAAAAATGACACCCAGGGATTATGCCCATATAGCCTTAGCTGGGATTGCTGTAAACATGTTTTTTATGCTTATTTTTGGTGTGTTATACAGCATCAATAATAGCATAGAAATCTTTCAAATTATTAGCCTTACAAATGGTTTACTCGCTTTGTTTAATTTGCTCCCAATACCGCAACTTGAAGGCGGGCATATTTTTACTTGGTCATTATGGTTCTGGGTAATTTTATTTTGCTTTAATGCCGGAATATTATTTGTCGTTAAAGGTCTTTAATTGCTTAAGTAGTAATTTAACTAAATTTATCTAGATTATATGGTATTAACCGAATTTTTATCAGCTGTCTTTACTAGGAGTTATGAAGTTGTTTATAGGTATGGATATGTTGGGCTATTTTTTATTAGCTTAATTGAAACAGCCAGCTTTTCATTTTTTCCTTTGCCAACAATATTCTTCGTTTTCACTTTTGGCGGAATTTTGAATCCATGTTTGGTCGGGATTGTTTCTGGGTTAGGTATGGCTATTGGAACCATAACTGGCTATGTTTTTGGAAGGGGTTTTAAGGATATTGTTGAAAGGAAATATGGGAAAGAATTAAAAAAAACAAGAGAAACTTTTGATAAGCATAAAGGGTTTTTATGGGTAGTGATTCTTGGAATGACCCCATTTGTGAGCAATTTTCTTTCTTTATTTTGTGGGATAATAAAGTATGATATTAGAAAATATATTTTGGCTTCACTTATTTCAAAAATTTCCTTTAATCTTATTCTTGCTTATGCTGGATATTATGGGATTAATTGGTTTCTGAATGTATTTCAATTGCCTTCATTGATCTGAATATCTACACAATATTTGTAGGTTCTTGGGGAATATGGGAGAACCTTTTTTATTTTGTAGCTGATTTTACCCTTTATTTTTTCTTGAAAATTTTTCATTAGTTCTTTAACATTTTTTTCAGCTTCATTTTCTGGCTCTATAATATAAAGATGAATCATTCCCCCTTCGGGCTTGAGGCATTTGCAAGCTAATTCCAAATATTCTCTTGCATCATGAGGCAAAGGCATTAAAATTCTATCAAAAGTACCTTTTTCAGAGAACTCTCTAATATCACTGCAATAGTTTTTGATGTTTTTCATTTTGTTTAACTTAATATTTTCTTCAGCATACCTTATTGCATCTTTATTAACATCTACACACAATATTTCACAATTTGGTTGATTTTTTGAGATAACAATTGCATAAGGTGCAATACCACTAAACATCACTAAAATCCTTTCCCCTGACTTTATCATTTCTGCTATTCTTAGCCTTTCTGTTCCTTCCCTTCCTGAGAAGTAGACTTTCTGCGGGTCTAGCTTGAACCTGCAATAGTTTTCTTTGTGGATGACTTCTGTGTCTGGATCACCCATGATGAATTTGTAATCCCTCTTTCTCTCTATTCCCATTCTTTCTGACAATTTCATAAGGACTGATTTGACGTTTTTGTGTTCATCCATTATTTCTTTGGCTAATTCTTTCGGGCTTTCGGTTTCTTCTATTATTGCTACTGATTTCTCTTTTGAGCCGAGGATGTCGTATGATGATTTCATAATACTTAAATTCAACTAAAGGATATAAATTTTACTTTAATTTACTGGATGGGATGAAAGCGAGAATAATAGATCCTACAATTATTATAAGACCTATTATTTGTGAGTTTGAGCACGTACTAAAATTAGTCAGACAATCCGCTAATTTTGGTGTTACTGCCCCAATACCAAGAAATCCCCCACCAACTTTTTCATTTATAAGATTATAACCTATAAATAAACCAAGAAATAATAACGCGAATCTTTTTCCTGCAAATAGTGCAATTATCCCGGAAATCAACACAATTATAATAAAGGTAATTAATGCTACCATATTATCATTTGAATAATAACAGTTATAAATTAATAAATATCTTACTTTTTACATACTCATTGGTATAATTATGTTAAACCTCATAGGTCTTGGCTTAAACAACGAAAAATCTCTGACTTTAGAAGGGTTAGATATCTTGAAAAAATCAGATAAAATTTATCTAGAAACCTATACGTCAAAATGTTCTGGAAATATAGATAATCTAGAAAAAATCGTTGGGAAAAAGATTCACATTCTAAAAAGGTCAGACCTTGAAGAAAATTCAGAAAAGATTCTTGAAGAAGCAAAAACCAAGAAAATATCCATTCTAGTTTCAGGAGACCCATTAGTTGCTACTACCCATATAACATTGCTTCTTGAAGCCAAGAGAAAAGGAATACAAACACGAGTCATTCATAATGCTTCAATCTACTCGTCAGTGGGTGAGACAGGATTGCATTTATACAAATTCGGTGCTACTGTGACTTTACCCTTTCCTGAAAAAACAAATAATCAAGAGCCAGAAAGTGTGTATAAAATCATTCAAAATAATATGAAGAACGGGTTACATACGTTGTGTCTGTTGGATTTAATTTCAGAAAAAGACAATTATATGACTCCCAATGAGGGAATGAAGATTTTGTTAAAATCAGGCAATTTTTCAGAAAGGAATGAAATTATTGTGTTTGGTAGAGCTGGGAGCGAAGAACCTTTAATATTTTTTGGAAAAATAAAAGATTTGCTTGAGAAAGATTTTGGAGAGCCACCTTTCGTTCTTATAATTCCAGGAAAATTGCATTTTACAGAAAAGGAATATCTAGATTATCATCGAGCTGATTGAATGATCAAAGACAAGATACCAAAAGAGCTAATTGAAGAATGGTTAACTAAACTCAAGAAAAAATTGGAGAAAACTAAACCTGTTGAAAAAAAAGGTGAAGAATTTCTGAAAAATATTAATGCTTATATTCTTGATACGGAACATTTCCTTAAAGAAGGAGATTATGTCAAGGCCTGGGAATTGGTTTCTTTTGCTTGGGGTTTGTTTGAGGGTGGGGAAGAGTTAAATATTTTAAGAAATCTAGATACCTCGAGTAAGATATAATTGTCTTTCTAATCTATCTAACTCTTCAAAAATCTTATCTGCAACTTCCTCAAACATCCTAGTACTAATTTTTACTAAAGGTCTAAAAAAAGATCTATCTCTTGATGGATCATAAACTCTTGCTATTATTCTATACAAACCGTTGTGTTTATAGTACCAATCCCCAACTGTAGAAACTACCTCAGGTTTATAACCTAGATACCACCCATTTTCAGCAGTACGCCACCCATTACAATTTACAACATAATCTCCATCAAAAGTTCTATAAATATTTACAATTTTAAGTTGAGTTATATCTTGATTTAGGATTCGACTAACATTATTATTTACTAATGTAAAAGGAGCAGAATATTCACCAGATCTTTCGTATTGCATAGATGCTCCTAAAAAGAAAAAGAACAATTAGAAATTTAAAAGGAACTTATTTCTCAAGTAGAAATATTTTTACTATGATAATCTTTGATAACTTCTTTGTAAACTTTGATTAATTTATCAGTTGATTTTTCTATTGAATATTTTTTAGATTCTTTTTTCGCGTTTTGAGACATTTTTATTCTCAATTTTTTATCATCCATAAGTTTTAGCAATTTTTCTGAAAAATCATTGATATCATTGGCCAGAAAACCATTATATTCATTTTTAATTACATCTTGAGCTCCAGGAGCTTTTATTGCTACGATTGGAAGGCCAGAGAACATAGATTCCAATAAGACTAAAGGCATTGCATCAACAGACTCGAATAAAGATGAAAATAAAAACACATCGCTCATTGTATAGTAATCATAGACTTTTTCATGAGAAACTTCACCTGTAAAAATAATCTTATCTTCTAAACCATATTTTTTGGTTTTTCTTTCAAGTTGATATTTGTAAGATCCATCACCAATAACAAAAAATTTTAAGTCGTCTCTAACTTTAGTTATCTCCTTAAAAACATCCAACAAAAAGTCTATATTTTTTTCTTTTACCAGCCTACCAAGGTAAAGAATTGTCTTCTCATTTTCTTTAATATTATTCTTTTTCCTTAAAGAAGTTCTTCTTTTGAAGTTAATTTTATTAAATTTAATACCATTTGGTACTATAAATATTTTTTTCTTAACTCCGATCGATTCAAGGTATTCCTTTAAGATACTTGTTGGGGAGGTTAAGGAATCAAATTTATTATAAAAATTCTTTACAAATTTTTCTTCAATCAGCGATATACTTTTTTTTCTAATTACAAATTTTTTTCCATGATACGTATAAATTATTGGAATATTTAATTTTTTTGAATAAAAAAGGGCTAATTTTGAAGCATCTTGATGAGTATGGACATGTATTATTTCTGGTTTAAAATCTCTAAGCTCCTTTTCTAATTTTAATGGTAAGCAAAAAGTTCTGGGTAACTTAATTTCAAAAATTGAATTTATAATAAAAAAATATCTTAATATACTATCATCATTTTCTTTATAGTTTGTATAAGCTGGGGCAACTAATAAAACTTTATTTCCACGCTTTTCAAGTTCTTTTTTAAATTTATCAACCATTATTGTTAAACCAGAAAGATCAGGATAATAATAATCAGTAAAAAAAACTATTCTCAATTTTACTCACTTTTAGGATTTAACTTCCTCCTCTCTCAGTTCTAGTAGCTAACAATATAACTACCCCAGTCCCAATAACCAATAGAATTACCCCCAAATCACCTTGGTCTATCCCTGGTATTCTAATTCCAAAATTAGTCAATAAACTTATCCCACCACTATTTGCGAACATGAATAAAACTAATAGAACGCCAAATCCTATAACATATTTGATCCATGCTTTGAATTGTTCTCCAACCTTTGTTGCATCACCAAAGAATGGAAATTCTATCAATATTGATGTAACCATTATTAAAACAATCAATGCAACCATTGCAATTGAAGCTTGAGTAAAGAACATGCTAAAATAATAGCTTATTGATCCACCTAATGGAGTGAAAATAGTAACGAACAACGCAGCAACCACAGAAACAACAATGCTTATATTATTTCCAATTTTATCGTCAGTGTAGTTTCCCGCTGCATCCTTTTTAGCATAAAAAATCTTAGTCTTCCTTAACAAAGCAAAAAATATAGCAAACGTCAAAAGAAATGGTAAATATATTTCATAAACACCTTGCTGTTTCATAAAATTAACCAATGTATCAAGTGCAGCCATTTATTATCAACCCTTTTACTTACTTTGATTCCCTTTATTGCTAGGATCTTCTTTTTTACCTTCCCTAAATATAAATATTAGCGGAAGAATTAATAAACCTAACACCACAACTGATAGTATAGTATCATTTGCTAGATCTATTTTCATGAATATAGGCCCTATTATAAGATTCAACAAGCCGCTTGTGAGAAGTATTATTATTCCCACTATAGCAGCCCCAACTAGAATTATTCCTACTTTATTCCCTTTCAGAAATTGCTCTTGTAATTGTTTGGGCAAATCTGGAGGGAGAAAAAGCCCTGTCAACATCAATACTACAACAAAAACTAAAGTGACTATCATTCCTTGTATGAAAAACGCAGATAATTGCTGTTCTATATTAATTCCAGCAAGAATAGGATATGCCCAGACCATAAACCCAGCAACTAAAGCAATAATAGCATTAACAGAACCCCCAACTTCAACTTCCATTTCAAAATCTTTCCCACTTTTATCCTTTCTGTGTTCCTTTCTTGTAATGCTAAACAGCTTAGATTTTCGAAGAAGGCCATAAAAAATAGCAGTTGTCAGCATGAATGGAAACAAGAAATTAAAAGCTCCCATTTCTTGGAGTTTCTTTATTACTATTGTAAATATATCTGGCAATTAACCTCCTCCTACTGCGCTTATTAACATCAGCAATATTACCAAAAAAACAATCGCTATAACCAATAAACCGACATCTCCACCAGGAACTTTTGCAAAGCTGTGAAACACATTATAAAGTATATCTCCCATTTTGAAAAGGCCACTTCCAATAAGCAGTATAATTCCTATTACAATCACTATCCAGAACATTGTTGGAGGGATTTTTTCTTTTAAAGCTCCGGTGAAATCTGGAAAGAACATGCTTCCAATAATAAGCATTACAGAAAAGCCTATGGCAACGAATGTCATCTGTGTAAAAAATTTTGATAAAGATGACCCAACTTCAGTATTCCCTGTAAATATTATAAAGCCCCAGATGAAGAATGATATTGATATTGACAGCACAGAATTGATTACTACTGCATTCTCACCAAAAAGCTGGGATTTTTTTAATAAAGCCCAAATAATAGCAGAAGTTATTAGCCATGGCAAAAGGAAATCATATACACCAATTTCTCCAAGCTTCTCTGCAACTATTTGAAAGGGACTGCTCATAAGAAATAATTAAGAAAATGATAATAAATACATTGATTAACCTTCTCTTTTTAATCTTGCGACAAGGTCTGTTAATGCCCGAACACTTTCTATTAATGCTGGCAATGCTTCCTTGAAAGCCTTTTCAAGGCCAGAAAGTCTTCCATTCATGTCTGTTAAAGTATCCCCATAAGAATCCAATTTACTTACGATTACATGCTCAGTTTCACTTTTGTTTTTTGATGCAACTGACAATTGGTTATGAAGATCAACCATCTTTCTTTCAAGGTTATTATATCTAGAGCGAAATTCTGTCAATTTATTGTCAAGTTCACCCATTCTTTCTTGAACTATTGACTCAACCAATTCTTCTGGGTTATAATCCCCTTCTGGATAATATGGCTGTTGAAATTGCATAGAAGGTTCTGGAATTTTCGGCATTTGAGTGTTTTGCATATCCATCTGAGGGTCTTGAAATTGTGGCTGTTGAAATTGCAAATCTTGAAGTGTTGGGGGTTTTGTTATAGAATCTTCTTCTCTGCCTGTCACACCCAGTTTTAATGCCTGTGTTAACGCAGAATCTATCTCCTCAGAACTATAGCCTTCTTTCCTTAAGACGTCAATCATTTCTGGTTCTGAAAAGCCTTTATTGCTAAGAGATTTTATCTTTTCTATTGGTATTATTCCCTTTCCTATTTTTGGCATATTTTCAGGCTGTTTTTTATTTGCCCCCATAAATTTTATCAAATTTTACACCTTGTTATTAATTATTTTTCTGTTTATTAAACTTTATTCAATTCTTCTTCTAATAACCTCATAACTTCTTCTTTTGTTACAAAATGTGATTTTATCGGATTATATAAATCCAATAAGCTTTCTAGCTCTTTAATTTCTGATTTTTGAGCCGTCTTTGTCAAATCTTTGTTTATTCTAGAAGTGTTCGTCCTTATTTCATTCAAATCTTTTGAAATTTCCTTGACATCTAAAGATAATTGGTCTAGCCATTTTTTAATATCACCAATTTCATCTATCATCTGTTCTTCCAACGAACCTATCCTAATTCTGGCTGATTCTAAACTTTGCTCGAGAATACGGATCCTTCTGGTATTGTCATTTGTAATTCTTGAGATTTCAGTGTTAATTCCAAAAGATTGTTGAGGTGGCTTTCTTTCAAATACCATAAATATCAATAATAATTATTGGGTAATCTTACAAATATATTTAGTTGTTGGTGATAACTTGGTTTGTGAGTATGAATTTATTGACGGAATAATAAAGGTTAATTGCTTAGACTGTGTTTTCTGTTCCTCTATAGAGGACTCTGATGTTTGTATGGCTACAGCTATTGATAAAATTATGAAAGTTAAAGATGTTGAGAGACTCATTTTAACAAAAACAAGAGAATATGAATATGATTATGACCAGACCAAACTTTTGATAGAAATAGCGAATCTTTATGATAAACTTTTGAACGAGGATAGGCTTTTGGAAAGTTCTTTTGTCAGAGAGCTTAGTAAATTTATTCCTGATATATCAAGAGAATTGGAAATTATTTTGAAGGAAATGTTAAGAAGGGATCCAATTGCTGCATATGTTCAGATTAAAAGATTTATTAGGAAATATAACACAAGGGCAGCAAAAAGCAGTGGAAATTTAAAAAAATCATATAATGATTATATCAGGCTTTTAACTGAAATCAATAATAGGCTTGAAAAAACCAAACTTATACAATTGGTCAAAGACAAAATTTACGGCTATAAATTAGGCGACCGTTCTTTTTATAGGAAGATATTTAAGCCGCTGATAAGGCCAATTTTTATGCTAACAAGGTATGTATCTATCCCCCCCAAAGGGTCGAAAATGATTGACAGATATAAGCTTCCGGGAGATACCCTTGTTGAAATTTTTAAAGTTCCTGAAAAGGCGAGGCCTTTCTATTTTATAACTCCGCCAGAATTTAATTTACCTGAGGATAAATATTCAATTATTGATTCTGCAAGAAAGTATCTTGCTGAACACAAGCCAGCTGAAACAGAATTCATACAGCCAGAAAAAGCAAGAGAAATTTTCATGAATATGGGGGAAGACACTATTTCAAAATTGGCAAATGAAAAGGGGCTATACCTATCTTCCATAGAATTAAAAGAAATGGCAAATATACTTGCAAGATATACTGCTGGTTTTGGCATACTTGAAGTCTTGCTGTCAGACCCTAAACTGCAGGATATTTATATAAATTCCCCGATTGGTTTAACACCTGTTTTTGTCGGGCACAGCGATTTTGAAGAATGTGAAACCAATCTTATTCCAACCAAAGAAGATGCTGAAAGTTGGGCAACACGTTTTAGAATGCTGTCAGGAAGGCCTTTAGATGAGGCAAATCCTGTATTGGATACAGAACTCTTAGTCCCAGGAGGGAGAGCAAGAGTTGCTGCTATTACAAAAACTCTTAGCCCCGGGGGAATTGGCTATAGTTTAAGAAGGCATAGGGATAGGCCATGGACTTATCCTTTATTTTTGGATGCTAAATTTTTTGACCCATTGTTTGCAGGGTTAATGAGTTTTCTTGTTCAGGGCTCTAGGTCATTATTGTTTGCCGGCGGTAGGTCAAGCGGTAAGAGCAGTTTGTTGGGGGCAACTATGCTTGAAATAATGAGAAAGTTTAGAATTGTAACGGTTGAAGATAGTGTCCTTGGAGATTGTGAGATTGCTTTTTATGAAAATAAAAGATTCCAAAAAGAAAAAATAGGTAAAAAAATTGACAACCTTTTCAGTGAATATGGTTTTGAAGTCAAAAATAATAGGGAAATTCTGGGAATAAATCCAACTGATATAAGGGTATTTTCTTTGAATAACAAAGGGAAAATTGAATTGTCGAATGTTAGCAAGTTTATTCGGCATAAAGTCAAAAAAGATATATTTAAAATAACAACTAGGACTGGAAAGACCATTGAAGTAACAGGAGATCACTCGCTATTCTCTATGAATGATAATGGGGATGTTGTCCCCTTTGAGGCGAGAAAATTAAAAAAGGGGAATTATATTGTAACCCCTAAAGTACTCCCTTTAGAAAATGAGAATATTAATGAAATCAATCTTTTGCAGCATTTAGATAAATTACCAAAAACATACGTCTGTGGAGAATATATCCGAAATCTATTTGAAAAATACAAAAAATATATAGAAGAAATCTCTTTTAGATATCATAAATCGACTATTAAATGGTGGAGAAGGGAAAAGATAATGCCTTCTGGCATATTTCTTGAATTATCGAAGAAATATCCTGAAATCAAAAATTTAAGTGAATTTTATCTTAAGCATGGTCATTCAAAAAAAATACCGTCGAAAATAGCTCTGGATGAAGATTTTTTAAGTTTTATTGGTTTATGGCTGGCTGACGGTTGCTATGCTAAAAGAAGTGTTTTACTTTCTGTCGTAGACGAAGATTCCAGGTCTGTTGTAAAAAATATAGCTAAAAGGTTTGGACTAAATGTTACTCGTCATTCTGATAACTTTACTCTTCTTTTAAACTCCTCAATACTAAAAACTGTTCTTAAGAATATTTTCAACCTTAAGGGAAGTTCATTCACTAAAAAAGTACCAAATTGGATATTTTCACTGTCAAAAGAACAGATATCATATTTCCTAAAAGGCTTATTTAGCGGGGATGGCTATCTGTCAAAGTATGAAGTTGCAATCAATTTAAGTTCAAAAAAGATGATAAAAGATATAGAAACATTGCTTTTAATGTTTGGAGTAATAACAAGAACCCATAAAATACGGAAAGATAGCACATATTCCTGCCAAGTAAGCAGCTTAAATAATATCAGATCTTTTTCCAAAAATATAGGGTTTCTCCAAAAAGATAGGATGGAAAAATTGAAGAAAATTTCTGCCAGAAAATCAACGCATGATACAACTGACATAATTCCCTTTTCTTTAGAATTCAAGAAAAAGTTGAACAAGGTGGTTGAAAAGTTTAATTCTCATGATTATATAAAAAGAGAAAATAATATAGGGAGAAATAGACTAGGGGAAATAATCAAAAAAATTGATCAGGATCATCCAGACATAAAAGAAAAATTGGAAATTCTTGAAAGTAGTGATATTTATTGGGATGAAATTGAAAAAGTAACTCATAAAAAAAAGGAATTGTATGTTTATGATATATCCGTTCCAGGTAATGAGAATTTTGTTTGTGAAAATATCTTGGCACACAATACACTTGAACTTCCAATCACCCAACTAAGAAATCTAGGCTACAATATTGAAAGAATGAAGTCACGCTCTGTAATTACAAGAATAGAATCAGAATTACCTGCCGATGAGGCTTTAAGAACTGCTTTGCGTTTGGGTGATTCTTGCCTGATAATAGGTGAAGTTAGAAGCAAAGAAGCTCAGGCATTATGGGAAGCTATGCGTATTGGGGCATTGGCAAATGTAGTTGCGGGAACAATTCATGGTGAATCTGCATATGGTGTATTTGATAGGGTAGTAAATGACCTTGGAGTTCCAACAACGAGCTTCAAAGCAACTGATGTTATTGCCATATCTGGCATGATTAGATCAGCGGATGGCCTTCATAGGAATAGAAGAGTTGTTGAAGTGACAGAAATAAGGAAGCATTGGAAGAATGATCCGATGGAAGAAAATGGGTTTGTTAATCTGATGGAATATTCTGCAAAAGAGGATAAACTAAAACCAACAGACACCCTAATCAATGGGGAATCATATATTATTAATGAGATTGCAAAACGTGTCAAAGAATGGCATAGCAATTGGGATGCAGTCTGGAGCAATATTGTATTGAGGGGTGATATTAAACAGAAAATACTTGACTATGCGATTAAATTGAACAGAAAAGATATACTTGAAGCTGAATGGGTTGCCAAATCGAATGATATGTTTCACATGATATCAGATGATGTTAAAAAAGAAGTCGGTTCACTGGATTCCAAAGAAATATTTAAAAGATGGAATGTTTGGCTTAAAAATGAATTAAAAGGTGCTTAGTATCTCAGAAATAAAAGAAAAAAAATTGACTGAAATAGGATTGAAATCAAGAAAATTAAATAAATATGAGAAATTATGCAATTTTTCAGAAAGAATACTTCCAATTCCCATCAACAAAAAATCTGGAAAAAAAATGCAAGACGCTATAAATTTTTCCCATTTAAATGTAACACCAAATTCAGTTTTTACTCTTTCAATTATTTTAACAGTGACATTTTTTTTGTTTAATGTTTTATTTGGAATAATTGGATCCCTTCCAATTTATTTAACATTAATTTTTGTTTTCGGGTCTTTTGGGATAGGCTGCTATGTCTATAATTATCCATTTAGGTATGCAAAAAAGTACAAGATTGACGCAAGCTCTGAAATGGTTCTTGCAATTGTTTATATGACTGTTTCAATGAAAGTTAGAAAAAATCTGGAAAATGCGATTATTTTTGCTGCTTCCAATCTTGAGGGAACTTTGTCTACAGATTTGACAGAGCTTATTTGGGATATTTATAACGGCAAATATAATTCCGCGGAAGAAGCTTTGGACAAATTTATAGGCAAATGGAAAATGGAAAATGAGGAGTTTACCCAAGCCCTTAATTTGATAAAAACATCTTTTTATGGAGTTTCTGAAGAAAGGGAAAAAGTTTTGAACGAGTCTGTTAGGATAGTTCTTGACGGGACTAAAAATAGGATGAAACATTATTCCCAGGATTTGAGAACATCGATAACACTTCTCAATGCGGTTGGCATACTGCTTCCAATAATAGGCTTGATATTCTTTCCAATGGTTACAGTTTTCATGGCAGAATCTGTAAAGCCATTGTTCATAGCAATAGGCTATGATATGATCCTTCCGATAATAGTTTTTTTCCTAATGAGCTCTTCGCTTGAAAAGAGGCCTACTACTTTTCATCAGCCAGAATTGAATTTCGAGGCAAAGAAAATTAATTCAAACATTTTTATTTCCGTTCTTATAGCACTCTTTTTTGTGGCAATAGGATTTTTTGGAATTTTAAAATCAACAGAAATATTCAGCTTTGGATTAATATTATATTCCTTGTTGATTTTATTTGGTATTTCTGCTGGCATAATAAGCTACTCTTTTATGTCGAGCATGCCCAAGCTTGAACTAAAAAATAATATTGTTGAGATGGAAAATGAGCTTCACCTTGTTCTTTTTCAGTTGGGTTATCAGTTAAGGAATAAAAGCTCTATTGAAAGCAATGTTGTGAAAATCAAAAGCAAAATACAGGGATTGAAAATCTCCGAGTTTTTTGGGCATATAATAAGCAATATTCAGATGTTTGGAATGACCTTTTGGCAGGCTTTATTCAATACAGAAAATGGCGCTGTCTATAAATATCCATCCAAACTTATAAAAGCGATTTTCAAAGCAATATATGAAATATCCCAATCTGGCTCAAGCTTTTTGTCGGATTCGATGATATCCATTTCAAATTATTTGAAAAATATGGAAGAAGTTGAAGAGCATTTGAAGGAAATGCTGTCTGAAGTGATTTCTACAATGAGAATACAAGGCCTTGTTTTGTCGCCTATAACTTCTGGGGTTGTTGTTTCATTGACTGCAATGATGATGCACATGCTTGTCAATTTAAGCGGCTGGGTAAAATCATTCCAATCACAGTTGGGTGGATATGGGCCTATAGGCTCTGTTGGTGGGGGAATATTTTCATCAATTCTTACCATTGATAAAATTATACCCATTCATTATTTCCAGATAATAGTTGGAATATACATGATAGAAATTGTTACCATGCTTTCTCTGTTTTTAAGCAAAATAGAATATGGAAATGAAAAAATCCAGAGAAATTATGATTTAGGCAAAATGCTTCTATACACTTTTCTGATTTATTCAGTAACTACTATAGTTCTTTACCTTATTTTAACTTCAGTTATAACGATGATGTGGATATGATGAATAAGCCTTCGGCATCTGCCGGCTTAACTTTTTTCTATTAGGTTGCATTCAAAAAGTGCAACGTAGGGGTATTTTTGCACCTGCATAAAGTGCCTACCTGTCATAAATAGTAACCACCAATAAGTTACAATAATATTTAAATACTTTACTTTCAATATAACGAACAGTGAAATCATATGGTTAAACCAGACACTGAAATTATAGTACCCCAATCAGCAGGATCTATTCTAGTTCTTGGCAGAGAAGTTGGAAATTACCAAATTCAACCAAATGATCCGAGAGTATATAAAGGCGCTCCAACACTTGCTGAATTAAGACATGCTTATTTTGGTAAAAATCCAGACGGCTCTTTCGTTTCCCCTGAATACAGAGAAAGCGTTCTTTCTAAAAGAGGTTACGGCGAATGGACATCAACATTCTTAAGAGACGGAAAAGAAGCTGTAGAAAGACCTCAAAGGATTGAATGCGAAAATGGTGTATGGAGAGCAGAGGGTGGAAATGTTGCTAAAGTAGAACTTCCTCCTGAAGGATGGGTGTTGGAATACGACATGCCAACGGGCTTTCCAAGCAAAACTTCTCAAAAGAGAAAAGA